>NZ_JAGIXF010000032.1:0-73316 GCF_021483755.1 Burkholderia sp. WTPI3
AGGTTCAACTGCTGCAGCGTCGCGTGCTGCGCGTCGGCGACGGTGGCCATCAGCCGCAGGTAGCCGCTGATCGGGTTCAGGTCGGCAAGCTTGCGCAGCCGCGTGGCGCGCGCCGCGAATGCGGTGCCGCGCTCCGGCAGGCGAAAGCGGGGAATGGCGGAATGATCGAGCGCCGAGATCTCGGTCGGTTCGAGAATGCGTTGTGTCACAAATATGTCTTCCAAAAAACAAGCGCCGACGGATCGGCGCTTTTCAGGCGATTCCGACGGTGCCGGAACGGTACGCCGCGATGGCGAGCCGCCCCGCTCCGGTGCGCTACTTCACGCTTTCACGGAACCACTTCGGGTGATGCTTGCGTGCCCAGCCCAGCGTGACGGTGCCGCGCACCATCGCACCGATCGAGCCCTTCACCCACAACGCCGCGTAAATGTGCACGATGATGCTTGCGATCAGCACGAACGCCGCCACTGCATGCACGACGGCCGCCGCACGGATCACCTCGATCGGAAAATAGAACGAGAAGTAGCGCCGCCAGATCACGAGCCCGGACAGCAGGAGCAGCAGCAGGCACGCCACCAGCGTGAAGAATAGCAGCTTCTGTCCGGCGTTATACCGGCCGACGGGCGGCAGCTTGTCTTCCTGGTTGGTCAGCACGTCGCCGATCTGCTTCAGCCATTGACGATCGTCCGCGTCGAGCGCGTTGTGGTGCCAGAACCGCACCACGAGAATCGCGAACGACACGAACATCACCAGACCGACGAACGGATGCAGGATCCGCGTCCACTGGCCGCCGCCGAACAGCGCGGTGAGCCAGAACATCGACGGGTGGAACAGCGCGAGCCCGGACAGCGCAAGCAGCACGAACGTGATCGCGGTGATCCAGTGGTTCGTGCGCTCGTTCGGCGTGTAGCGAACGATCAGGTTCGGGTCGTCGTGTTTCATTTTCCGTCCTCCTTGATGCGTCGCGCCTCGTCGCGGGCGGCGGCTTCTTCCTCGTCGCTGACCTCGTTCGGACCGACCCGCGTGTAGTGGAAGAACCCGGCCAGCGCGGTCAGCGCGAGGCCGGCGACCGCCAGCGGCTTCGCGATCCCCTTCCACAGCTTCACCATCGGGCTGATCGACGGATTGTCGGGCAGGCCGTGATACAGCGACGGCTTGTCGGCGTGGTGCAGCACGTACATCACGTGCGTACCGCCGACGCCCTGCGGATCGTACAGCCCCGCATGCTCAAAACCGCGCTCCTTCAGGTCCTCGATCCGCTCGGCCGCGTGCTGCTTCATGTCCTCCTTGGTGCCGAACACGATCGCGCCCGTCGGGCAGGTCTTCACGCAGGCCGGCTCCTGGCCGACCGCGACGCGGTCGGAACAGAGCGTGCACTTGTACGCGCGATGATCCTTCTTCGAGATCCGCGGCACGTTGAACGGACAGCCGGTCACGCAATAGCCGCAACCGATGCAGTTCTCCTCGTGGAAATCCACGATCCCGTTGTTGTACTGCACGATCGCGCCCGGCGACGGGCATGCCTTCAGGCAGCCCGGATCCTCGCAGTGCATGCAGCCGTCCTTGCGGATCAGCCATTCGAGGTCGCCCGCCGGGTTCTCGTATTCGGAGAACCGCATCACCGTCCACGAGTGCTCGGTCAGGTCGGCCGGGTTGTCGTACACGCCGACGTTCGTGCCGATCTCGTCGCGCAGGTCGTTCCACTCCATGCATGCCGTCTGGCATGCCTTGCAGCCGATGCACTTCGATACGTCGATCAGCTTCGCGACGCTCCCGGTCACCGGTTCGCGCACCGTGGGCGGCGGCGTCGTGGTGGCGGAGACGCGCTTGATATCCAGCGATTGCAATGCCATCTCTTCCCCCTTACGCCTTTTCGACCTTCACCAGGAACGACTTGAATTCCGGTGTGTACGAGTTGCCGTCGCCGACGGACGGAGTCAGGGTATTGGCGAGATAGCCGGGCTTCGCGAGACCCTTGAAGCCCCAGTGCAACGGGACGCCGACCGTCTGGACCGTCTTGCCTTCGATCGTCAGCGGTTTGATCCGCTTCGTGACGAGGGCGACCGCGATGATGTAGCCGCGCTTGGACGACACCTTCACGCGCTCGCCGTGCGCGACGCCGACTTCCTTCGCGAGTTCTTCGCCGATCTCGACGAATTGCTCGGGCTGGATGATCGAGTTCAGCCGCGCATGCTTGGTCCAGTAGTGGAAATGCTCGGTGAGCCGGTAAGTCGTCGCGACGTGCGGGAACTCGGACACCTTGCCGAACGACGCGCGGTCGTCCGCGAACACGCGGGCCGCCGGATTGTTCAGCGCCAGAGGGTTGTCAGGGTGCAGCGGGTTCGCGGCGAGCGGCGTCTCGAACGGCTCGTAGTGCTCGGGGAACGGACCTTCGTTCATCGCTGCACGCGCGAAGAAGCGCGCGACGCCTTCCGGGTTCATGATGAACGGATTCATCCCGTTCTCGGGCGGTTCGTCCGCCTTGAAATCCGGCACGTCGGCCCCTTTCCACGCGCTGCCGTTCCAGCCGATCAGCTTGCGGGTCGGGTCGAACGGCTTGCCGCTCACGTCGCACGACGCACGGTTGTACAGGATCCGCCGGTTCGCGGGCCATGCCCACGCCCAGTTCAGCGTCTGACCGATGCCGGTCGGGTCGGCGTTGTCGCGCCGCCCCATCTGGTTGCCGGCCTGCGTCCACGCACCGCAGAAGATCCAGCAGCCGCTCGCGGTCGTGCCGTCGTCCTTCAGTTGCGCGAAGGCGGCAAGCTGCTCGCCCTTCTTCACGAGCACCTTGGCCGGATCCTTCGGATCGGTCAGGTCGGCGAGCGCGCGCCCGTTGAACTCCATCGCGAGTTCTTCGGGCGTCGGGCTTTCCGGGTTCGCATACGGCCAGGTCAGGTTCAGGATCGGATCGGGATACTTGCCGCCCTCTGCCTGATACATCTTGCGCATGCGCAGGAACAGCCCCGCCATGATCTCGAGATCGCTCCTCGCCTCGCCCGGCGGCTCCGCGCCCTTCCAGTGCCATTGCAGCACGCGGCTCGAACTCACGAGCGAGCCGTCCTCCTCCGCGAAGCACGTGGTCGGCAGGCGGAACACTTCGGTCTGGACCTTCGACGCATCGACGTCGTTGAAGTCGCCGTGATGCTTCCAGAACTCGGACGTCTCGGTCGCGAGCGGATCCATGATCACGAGCCACTTCAGCTTCGCGAGGCCCGCGGCCGTCTTCACCTTCGACGGCGCCGCCGCGAGCGGGTTGAAGCCCTGGCAGATGTAGCCGTTCATCTTGCCGGCATTCATCAGCTCGATCGCCTGCAGCAGGTCGTACTGCTTGTCCAGCTTCGGCAGGTAGTCGTAGCCCCAGTTGTTCTCGGCTGTCGCCGCATCGCCCCACCACGACTTCATGAAGCTGACGTGGAACGCCTTGTAGTTCTTCCAGTAGCTCAGCTGGTTCGGACGCAGCGGCTGCTGCGCGCGCTTCTTGATGTACGCGTCGAAGTCCTGCTCGGCCTGCATCGGCAGCGTCATGTAGCCCGGCAGCAGGTTCGACATCAGCCCGAGGTCGGTCAGCCCCTGGATGTTCGAGTGGCCGCGCAGCGCGTTCATCCCGCCGCCGGCGATGCCGATGTTGCCGAGCAGCAACTGCACCATCGCGCCGGTGCGAATGATCTGCGCGCCGATCGAGTGGTGCGTCCAGCCGAGCGCGTACAGCACCGTGCCGGCGCGGCCGGGCACGGCCGTCGTCGCGAGCATCTCGCACACCTTCAGGAATTTCTCGTTCGGCGTGCCGCAGACTTGCTGGACCAGGTCCGGCGTATAGCGCGCGTAGTGTTGCTTGAGCAGGTTGTAGACGCAGCGCGGATGCTGCAGCGTCGGGTCGACCTTCGCGAAGCCGTCGTCGCCGAGCTCGTAGTCCCAGCTCGATTTGTCCGGATACGCGTGTTTCTCCGCGTCGTAGCCGGAATAGATGCCGTCGTTGAACGCGAAGTCCTCGCGCACGATGAACGAGAAGTCCGTGTAGTTCTTCACGTACTCATGCTGGATCTTGTCGTGCGTCAGCAGATAGTTGATGACGCCGCCCAGGAAGACGATGTCGGTGCCGGTGCGAATCGGCGCGTAGTAGTCGGCCACCGAGGCCGTACGCGTAAAGCGCGGGTCGACGACGATCAGCCGCGCCTTGCGGTGCGCCTTCGCCTCCGTTACCCACTTGAAACCGCATGGATGGGCCTCGGCTGCATTGCCGCCCATCACGAGAATCACGTCCGCGTTCTTGATGTCGACCCAATGGTTCGTCATCGCTCCACGGCCAAACGTCGGGGCAAGACCTGCCACCGTCGGGCCATGTCAGACACGCGCCTGATTGTCGAATGCGAGCATCCCGAGGCTGCGGACAGCCTTGTGCGTCAGGTAACCGACTTCGTTGCTGCCCGCCGACGCGGCCAGCATGCCGGTCGTGAGCCAGCGATTGACCTTCG
Source organism: Burkholderia sp. WTPI3 (assembly GCF_021483755.1). Lineage (NCBI taxonomy): Bacteria > Pseudomonadati > Pseudomonadota > Betaproteobacteria > Burkholderiales > Burkholderiaceae > Burkholderia > Burkholderia sp. WTPI3. The sequence continues at coordinate 4,476 of NZ_JAGIXF010000032.1, forward strand.
CGCCGTCTTCGGCCGTCTCGACGAAGTTCGCGTCGCGGTCGGCCTTCATCAGCTTCGCGATCCGGTCGAGCGCGTCATTCCACGAGATCGGCTCCCACTTGTCCGAACCGGGCGCGCGATACTCGGGGTGCGTCAGGCGGTTCGGGCTGTGGATGAAGTCGATCAGGCTCGCGCCCTTCGGGCACAGCGTGCCGCGATTGACGGGGTGATCGGGATCGCCTTCGATGTGGATGATGCTCGGCTGCGCATTCTTCGCGCCGTCGCCAAGGCCGTACATCAGGATGCCGCAACCCACTGAACAGTATGGACAGGTGTTGCGCGTTTCGGTGGTGCGCGCCAGCTTGTACTGTCGGACTTCGGCAAGCGCTTCCGTCGGAGAAAAGCCCATCAGGGCGAGACTCGATCCGGCAAGCGACGTGGCCGTCACCTTCAGGAACTGGCGCCGGGACATTTGTAGCATGATGGTCTCGGCGGTTTTGTGGGGTTGGGAGCAACTGAAAGGATTATAGACAGCCAACGCAACTATGATGGAATCTTCGGATCAATACTGATTTGTCTGATCCGCCAATATCCCGCGGTCAGCACACCACCGAACCGTCATGAAACGACAGATCACCTCGGAAGCCACCCGTCTCGCGCAACAACAGGCCAACTGGGCACTCAACGCGTTCAGGCGCTTCTCCTCGGACCGCTGCTCGGCGATGGCCGCGAGCATCGCGTTCTTCTCCGCGTTCTCGCTCGCACCGACGCTCGTGATGGTGATCGCGGTGGCCGGCTGGTTCTACGGCGACGATGCCGCGCGCGGCCAGGTGTTCGAGCAGGCACATCAACTGATCGGCGACGATGCCGCGGCCAGCATCCAGACCATCGTGCAGAACGCGCATCGCGCAGGCGAGCGCGGCGGCATCGCGGCGCTGATCTCCTTCGCCGCGCTCGCGATCGGTGCGTCGGCAACGTTCGCGTCGCTGAACACGGCGCTGAGCGTGATCTGGCCGAGCACCGAAAACCGCTGGTCGAGCATGCTCGGGCTCGTGCGCGTGCGGCTGGTTTCGTTCGGGCTCGTGCTCGGCGTCGCGTTCCTGCTGATCGTGTCGCTTGTGCTCGACACCGCGATCACGTTCGTCGGCACCTGGCTGCTCGGCAATTCGCCGTATGTGGTCGTCACCAACCTGCTGCAGTTCTTCGTCGGCATCGCGGTGCTCGCGGGCGCGTTCGCCGCGCTGATGAAGTTCCTGCCCGACGCGCGCGTCGCGTGGCGCGACGCGGCAGTCGGCGGGATCGTGTCGGCGATCCTGTTCTCCGGTGGCAAGAAGCTGTTCGCGCTGTATCTCGCACACGCTGGCACGGCGAGCGCGTTCGGTGCGGCCGGATCGTTCGCGGTACTGTTGATGTGGCTGTACTTCTCCGCCGCCGTGCTGTTGCTCGGCGCGGAATTCGCGGCTGCGCGCGGCGTCGCGCACCGCCGCACCGCCGATGTGCCGGCCGCGTCCGCACAGGCCGAGCGCCCCGCCGATCACGCGCGCGGCAACTGATTGCCCCTTCCTGCTCGTCACGCGGCCGCGCATGTTTGCGTGCGCGCCGTGCCTTGCACAACTCTTCGCGCTTTCGCAACGACCTCGCCGCCGCGCGCCGGCGCGACGCTGATGCGTTCGTTGCATCGGCGCGTAACGCTCGCCGCAAAGGCAAACGTTTGCAAGCTTCGATTTTCGTGCGCGAACCCGCCAAATCGGCCCGTGCGTTGCCGAACGCATCAAACGTCGCAACAATCGCGGCGCAGCAATTGTCAACTATTTCAAAAAGAGGAACAGTTCTTGATGTGCTTGATATATATGGACTTTTTCTCGCTGTTACCTTTTCGAGACACTTTATTTTTTAAGCTTTCTTGCCTGTATGGCACTGAGCTATTCTCCAATCCGCAACAAATAACGACTGAATCATTTGCGTGGAGATACTCAACGATGAAGAAACTCGCTCTCTCGACCCTCTCGCTCGCCCTGCTGGGCGCCGCTGGCGCTGCTCACGCTCAATCCAGCGTGACGCTGTACGGCGTGATCGATACGTCGATCGCACTGGTTCACGGCAATGACGGCCAGGCCAACAACATGGTGCAAATGCTGTCGGGCAACCTGCAAGGCAGCCGCTGGGGCCTGAAGGGTGCTGAAGACCTGGGTGGCGGCCTGAAGGCAATCTTCCAGATCGAAAACGGCTTCAACCCGGGCACCGGCAAGCTGAGCGCATCCAACACGATCTTCAACCGCCAGGCTTACGTCGGCCTGCAAAGCAACCAGTACGGCACGCTGACGCTGGGCCGCCAGTACGACCCGGTGGTCGACCTGGTCCAGGCAGTCACGGCTGACAACTACTTCGGCAGCTTCTTCGCGACCCCGGGCGACGTCGACAACAACGACAACAGCCTGCGCGTCAGCAACGCGATCAAGTACGCTTCGCCGGTCTGGAACGGCTTCCAGTTCGAAGGCATGTACGGTCTGAGCGGCGTTGCAGGCCGTCCGGGCCAAGGTCAGACGTGGTCGGCCGCAGCCGCCTACAACAACGGCCCGATCGGCATCGCAGCCGGCTACTTCTACGCGAACAACCCGTCGCCGACGACGGGCCCGACCCGTTCGGGCTGGGGCTCGACGACGTCCGACAACATCGTCGACGGCCCGATCAACGCAGGCTACGTGACGGCGAAGTCGATCGGCATCGCGCAAGTCGCAGGCCAGTACGCAATCGGCCCGGTGACGCTCGGCCTCGGCTACAGCAACGCGCAATACAAGCCGGACGCATACTCGCTCTACACGTCGACCGAGAAGTACAACACGGGCCGCGCGTTCGTGACGTACCAGGTCACGCCGCCGCTGCTGCTGGGCCTCGGCTACTCGTACACGAAGGCGAGCGGCAACACGGACGCCAAGTACCACCAGGTGTCGCTGGGTGCGGACTACTCGCTGTCGAAGCGCACGGACGTCTACCTGCTCGGCGCTTACCAGCACGCGAGCGGTACGCAGTTGAACGACGACGGCACGACGTCGGCAGCGCAAGCATCGATCGGCTCGTACGGCTACGCCGGCACGAAGTCGCAGGAAATGGTCGCTCTGGGCCTGCGCCACAAGTTCTAAGAAGTACGCTTCCGGTGTGCATGGCGTCTCCGACGCCATGTCGCCGAACTGCAAAACCAGTCATCGGTTTCGGCCGTGGCTGGTTTTTTTTCGTCCGTCGCCAGCGGCCCGGTGGCGGGCTGCGGTCGCGTGCCAGCCCCATCGGTACGACAACGTACGGGAAGCGGCTCCTGGAGGGCCTGTGACGCGCCAGAGGCGCACTTGCGGGCATCCGGGCACGTCGACCGTTGCCCCGCCCTCCATTCGATCACAACGCGCGTTGCACGATCCGGACGACTATCCTTCGACGTGTCGAGTTCGGCAGGCTTCATCCGTCGTATCGATGGCGGCATGCACGCAGGCTGCCGCTGCCCTATCGACCGCTGACAGGAGACATCCCATGACGATTCAGAAGATCACGCCATTCCTCTGGTACTCGACGGAAGCCGAGGAAGCCGCAGCCTTCTATGCAGGCATTTTCCCGAACTCGCGTGTCGTGCGCGTCACGACGGTATCCGGCGCTGGCGGCACGCGGATGGTCGAATTCGAGCTGTTCGGCCAACCGTTCATCGCGATGAGCCACCCGCGCACGGAGACGTTCAACCACGCGATTTCGCTGATGATCAGTTGCGCCGACCAGGCGGAACTCGACCGCTACTGGAGCGCGCTGCTCGAGAACGGCGGCACGGCCGACAGCTGCGGCTGGTTACGGGACCGCTACGGCGTCTCGTGGCAGATCGTTCCGGACGCGCTGATCCCGATGATGGCCGACCGCGACGAGATCAAGGCCGCACGCGTGGCCGCCGCGATGATGCAGATGACGAAGTTCGATGTCGCCGCGTTGAAGGCAGCGTATGAGGGCACGGCGGGCTGACGTTGAGCCATCGGTGCGACGCGTGCGTCGCGAGGCGCGGGGACGCTCGTGCGGCGCGGTCGATCGTGCATGGCCGTCGGCGCAGGACGTCTCTGCCGAGGCGCTGCGTCGCGTGGCGATGCAATCCCGGGCGATGGTTGCGTGCCATGCCGACAGCTTCGGTTCGACGGTCCATTCATTACACGTCGCGCATCGCGCGTCGCGCGTCGCGAACGAATGCGGCAACCGGTTCGGCGAACATCGATCGCGTCATCGCCGTCACTGCGCAACCAGAGTCGGTGCGCGCGGCCGTGACGATCGGCGCATACGTATCGGAGAGAGGTAGGCCACTCCGCTCGCCGCGGCGATGTTCTCGATCGATGACTCCGCAGATCACGGCGCTGTGCCGAACGCATGCGCAAATGCGAGCACGACGTTGCATTCGTCGCCGCACCCGCCTGGTTTCGCGACGGTCGCGAGAAGGGAGGTGACCGTCTCGCACACAGGCATTGGCTCGAACGAGGCGACGACGCGCGATGCATCTCTTCGTCGACAGAATCGCCAGATCGCGATCGCTGCATGCCAGCCCGTCGATACCGACAACACAAATCGCAGCGCGACGACTCGCCCGAATTGCAGTGCGCGTCGCGCCGACATGCAGCCCGATCGCGGCGCGCGCGACCCTCGAGCTGCCGGAGAATTCGACGGGAACGGCAGCGTCCCGGCTCGTAAAACGAGGCTCGCACGGCCACGCATGAACAACGGGCCGCGCGGCAAAGCAACCCGCGAGCGCATGCGCCGCGCCCACCATCCGCACATACGACACGCCGCCTCGAATGCGCATCGCGCGACACGAGATCGCACACCCCGCCTCGACCGCCGCCCGATTTGCGCAACGCAATAAAAATCCCCGCACGCTTTCGCGTGCGGGGATCGTCGGACATCGTAACGGTTGCCGACCTGCAGTCGGCAACCGTTACGCGGCATTACGCTGCCGCGTCCTTCAGCTTCTTCAGCGCACGTGCCTTCACGCGCACGCTGGCCGGCTTTGCCGGGAACCAGCGCTCTTCACCCGTGAACGGATCCTTGCCGAAGCGCTTCTTCTTCGCCGGAACGACTTGCGCCGTGATCTTCAGCAGACCCGGCAGCGTGAACTCGCCTGCGCCCTTCTTGTGAACCGAGCCCAGCACGACGTTTTCGAGTGCGGTGAGCACTGCCTTGACCGCCTTCACTTCGACAGCTGCGCGCTCGGCGATATGCGTTGCGAGCGATGCCTTCGTGAACTTGTCCTTCAGCGGCGTCGGAGCAGCCGGTGCTGCCTTCGCGACAGCCTTCTTGGCCACTACTTTCTTCGCGGGCGCAGCCTTTTTGGCAGCCACTTTCTTGGTGGCCGGTGCGGCAGCCTTCTTGGCCACCTTTTTTGCGGAAGTCGCCATGTTTCTCCTACCAGGTGTGGTCGTTGGATACACGAAGCGTGCAACGCGCGCGCTTCAACGCCGGATTCTACAAGCGCCTTGACGCTTCGTGCAGTACTTTTATGCGTTTTCGCGGGGTTTCCCGCAGGTTTTGTTGCGCCCGACCGACTTCGCCGACGCTCGAGCATCGAAAAACGTCGTCACGTATACGTCCGGACCGGAATTACGTTCGATATTTGCGTACCTATACTGACCTCGCTCAGTGCCACGGATGCCTTCATGCGCGAAGTCAGATACGTCAAAGGACTCGACGGCCTGCGAGCCATCGCCGTCATCCTCGTTTTCCTGTCCCACAAGGGCCACGTCCTCGCTGTCGACGTGGGCAAGCTCGGCGTGTGGACGTTTTTCTTCATCAGCGGATTCCTGATCGTCGGCGAGCTTCATCGCAACCGTCAGGCGATCGAGCGCGGCACGATGACGCGCCGCCATGCGTTCGCGCTGTTCCTCGCCAAGCGCGCGCTGCGGATCTTTCCCGTCTACTACCTGCTGCTCGCCGCGCTCGCGATCGCGCACGCGCTGTTCTACCAGCGCGGCGTCAATCTCGGGCTCGCGTGGCACGCGACGTTCCTGTCGAACTACTGGATCGGCGTCGTCAAGGACGGCTGGCCCGGCTCCACGTCGCACTTCTGGAGCCTCGCGGTTGAGCAGCAGTTCTATCTGATTGCGCCGCTGACGCTGCTCGCCGTGCCTGCGGCGCGACACGTCCGGCTCGGCATCTCGGCCGTCGCGGCATGCGCGCTCGCACATCTCGCGCTCTATGCGGTCGATGCGTCGCCGGTGCTGATCTACGCGTTTTCCCCGTGGAATTTCGCGCTGATCGCGCTCGGCGGCATCGGCGCAATGGCGCTCGCCGATCGCGGTCCAGCCGTCGCACGCCGCATTCCGCCCGGCTGGCTCGGTGCCGCCGGCATCGTGATTTTCCTCGTGCTGCCCGCGCTCACGACGCTGCCCGACCTCGTGACGGGGCTCGCGGATCTCGGCCTGTCCGCATCGCTCGGCTCGCTGATGCTGTGGATCGTGACCGAACCCGACCATCCAGCCGTGTCGCTGCTCGACTGGGCGCCGCTCGTCTATCTCGGCACGATCAGCTACGGCTTCTACCTGTTCCACAACCTGATTCCGGCGCGCTTCGGCGTGTTGCCGGCAACGTTCGCGCACGTGCCGATCCCGGCGATCGTCCGGGATGTCCTGCCTGAAGTGCTGCAGTTCGCGCTCGCCGTGCTGCTCGCGCATCTGTCGTGGCGCTACCTGGAAAAGCGTCTGCTCGACTTCAAGAAACCGGTCGCCGCGATGCTGGCGCGCCACTTCGTCGCTCGGCCCGACACGTCGCCGCGCCGAGCGGAAAGCCGGCGTCGATGACCTCGAACCGGAAACGCGTGGCGCGACCACGGTACGCGATGCCGGCACGCGGAAACGGCGCCGGAAACGCGTTGCACCGAAGGAGCAAGGCTTGAATACGCCGCGTCGACATCAATCCTGCATCGACATCACCGCGAACGCGGGCAGCGGTCACACCAACCGGGCATCGATCAAACCGCAAGCAGCCGGTACACCGGCACCGGTTTCAGTCGGACAAGCAATCCTGACCGAACGCGACCGACGCGCACCGCAAACCAGGCCGCGCGCCGGTACGTCAGGAGCCCCGCGCCCGCTCGCCTTAAACCCGCCCGACTTCAGCCCGACCGCTCGCCCGCCGTCCGTCACCCGCCCCGTTTCGCCCGGACGCAAAAAAGCCCCGACGCGCAAGGCAGCCGGGGCCAACGGAACAACCACCACCTGAAACAACGGAGCAGCGCGGCTGCTTATGCGACAGCAGCCAGCGTGGGCAGACAGGTACGCAGATACGCCTCGAATTCGCGGCTCACTTCCGGATGCTGGAGTGCGAGCTCGACGGTCGCCTTCAGGTAACCGATCTTGCTGCCGCAATCGAAACGCGTGCCGTAGTAGCGATACGCGAGCACCTGTTCGTGCGCCAGCAGCGACTGGACGGCGTCGGTGAGTTGCAGTTCGCCGCCCGCCCCCGGCTTGAGCCGGCGCAGGTGATCGAAAATCGTCGGCATGAACACGTAGCGACCGACCACGCCGAGGTTCGACGGCGCATCTTCCGGCGCCGGCTTCTCGATGATGCCGGACAGCTTGATGATGTCCTCTTCCCATTCGCGGCCTTCGACGACGCCGTACGAACGGCTGTCGTCGCGCGGGATCGTCTCGACTCCGATCACCGAGCTGTGATAGTGATCGAACACGTCGACGAGTTGCTTGAGCACCGGCTGCTCGCCGTGCAACAGGTCGTCGGCGAGAATCACCGCGAACGGCTCGCCATGCACGAGCTTTTCCGCGCACAGCACCGCGTGGCCGAGGCCGAGCGCTTCCGGCTGGCGCACGTAGAAGCAGTTCACGTGGCTCGGCTTGATGCCGCGCACGAGTTCGAGCAGCTTTTCCTTGCCGCGCGCCTCGAGCTCGGCCTCGATCTCGTACGACTTGTCGAAGTGATCCTCGATCGCGCGCTTGCTGCGCCCGGTCACGAAGATCATCTCGGTGATACCGGCGTTGATCGCTTCCTCGACCGCGTACTGGATCAGCGGCTTGTCGACGACGGGCAGCATTTCCTTCGGGCTCGCCTTCGTTGCCGGGAGGAACCGCGTGCCGAGACCGGCGACGGGGAACACGGCCTTGGTGACTTTCAACATGTTCGCATCCTGATTGCGTTGACTGCGCCGCGTCGACCTGCGACCCGGCGCGGTTGTTTTCCGAACGGCATATCGAGAATCGACGGTACGGCCAATTTCACTCCGTTCATTTTCGATATGGACCGATTGCCCATTTTTCCGAAAAAGAGATAATCAGCCGATCCGGTCGATATTGCCGCACCCATTGTCGAAGCAGAAACAAATTACCGATTTCACGGATACAAATACTTACGATTCGAATTCCTCGATATACGGGACGCTACCCCGTTCGAGACCGGGGCGAATCGGCTCGTTCTTCAGCGCCTCGCGATACGCCGACAGCACGGCCATGACCAGCAGTACTGCCGCGCTCGCGATCCAATGCATGTCCATCTTGCCGCTCCTTGCATCAATCAACCGGAGCTTCAAACTAACAGAAAAAAATCGGCAAATAATTGCGGCGGCTTCGAAACCGCTTTCAGAACGTGAATAAGGCCATTACGTGAAACACCATTATTTCTCGTCGCGATTTTTTTATTCATTCGATCGAATTCTTGCGCATTACGATTGGACCATCCCCTTCATCCGTCGCAAGGAATCGAATCGCATGCAAGCTTTCAGCGGATCGTCTTTGACTGCGCCGCCCGTCGCCGACCACAAGGAACACGTGATCGACGCGATGCGCGGGTTCGCGGCGCTGCTCGTCGCCTATTTCCATTGCCGCCAGGTCGCCTGGGTCGGCATGCAGAGCTTCCATCGCGCTTACGGTCACGCGCTGGATCCGAGCGTGATCGTCGGCTATCTGACGTTCCCGTTCGCGTGGGGCTCGGCCGGCGTGCCGATCTTCTTCGTGATCAGCGGCTACTGCATCCACCGCAACGCGGCGCTGAAATTCGCGGCCAACCCGGCGTACCGGCTCGACGCGCCGAATTTCTGGGCGCGCCGCTTCGCGCGCATCTATCCGGTGCTGCTCGCCGCGCTGCTGTTCACGCTCGCGCTCGACGCGATCAGCCTGCAGATCGCGCCGGTCAGCCACAAGATCCGCGACATCGGCATCGCCGCGTTTCTCGTGAACCTGTTCTCGCTGCAGGGCGTCGCCGGCTATACGTACGGGTCGAACGGCGCGCTGTGGACGCTGTCGCTCGAAGTGCAGTTCTACGTGGTCTATCCGCTGCTGTTCGCGCTGCGCCGGCGCGTCGGGATGCCGGCCATCGTCGCGGGCGTCGCGCTCGTCAACGTCGCGTCGGCGTTGCTGCTGGAGCGGCACGACCTGCAGTTCTTCACGTCGTACTGGCTGTCGTGGACGATCGGCGCGTGGATCGCCGACGTGCGCGCGCAGCCGGCGCGCGGCACGCCCGCCGTGCCGTCGCGCGCGTGGTACGGCGCGGCTGCCGTGCTGCTGGCTGCGGGCTGCGGCGCGTTCCACTTCGGCCAGTACGGCGCGTTCCAGCTGTGGGCGGCCGGCTTCGCGTGCTTCCTGTACCGCGCGCTCGCGTGCCCGCCGCGTCCGACACCGCTGCTGCGCTTGCTCGGCCGGTTCGGCGACTTCAGCTACTCGCTGTACCTGATTCACCTGCCGCTGTTCGTCTGCCTCGGCTCGGTGCTGTTCCATTCCGAGCTGCAACTGTCGATCTGGCCGTCGCTCGCGTTCATGGCCGCGGCGATTCCGGTCGCGTACCTGTTCTACCGGCTGTTCGAACGACCGGCGATGGCGTGGTCGGCGAGCCTGAAGCCGACGCGCGCGGCCCGGGTCGTCGCATCGGCGCCCGAGCAGGCCGCCTGAGCGCGTCGTGACGGCGGCTCCAGCCCCCGTGCGGCTTCCGGCTGCGCAGGGGCTTTTCATGGAACGAAGCGGCACGAGGATGCGTTCCCGCGCCAAGGCGTGACGCGAGCCACGCAGCAAGGCGCCTGACCGGCGCGTAACGGCCGCTTGTCGGCTGTCCTACCCGTCGGGCCGCGTCTCGACCGCGGGTCCGCACGGCGACGCCTCTGGCGTCCCGAAAGGCGATTCCGATCGAGACGGCTGCCGGCCGCATACCCGCAGAACGGGCATCTACCCGCCCCGACAAGGAAACATCCCTTGCCGCGCAGCACGCTCCCGTCCGCCCGCAAAACAAAGCCCCCATGCAGCGCGACACCGCATGAGGGTCCGTTTTTGCGCCGACTCGCGCCGGCACGCATGCTTACCGCTTCTTCGCCTTCGCAGCCTTCGCTGTATCCGCGAGAATCTTCTCGACCCGCTCAACATAGGTCTCGGTGCCGAACCGGCGCACCGCCGTCGCACGCCCGCTCGCGACGAGCCGCGCGCGCAACGCGGCGTCGCGCTGCAGCTTGCCGAGCGCATCGGCCAGCGCACCCGCGTCGCCCGGCTCGCACAGCAACCCGCTTTCCCTGTCCTCGATGATCTCGACGACCCCGCCCGCGCGGGCCGCGACCACCGGCCGGCGCGCGAGCATGCCCTCGACGATCACTCGCCCGAACGGCTCGGGCGTGATCGACGTATGCGCGACCACGTCCACCGCCTTCATGCACGCGGCCACGTCGCGCTGGAAACCGAGGAAATGCACGCGTTTGTCCATGCCGTGACGCGCGACGGTCTCGTGCAGTTGCGCGGCGTATTCGTCCTCGCCGAACAGCGGCGCGCCGACCAGCACCACGTGCATGTCCGGATGCCGCGCGGCGGCCTCGAGCAGCAGATGCTGCCCCTTCCAGCGCGCGAGGCGGCTGAACGAGCCGACCAGCCATGCGTGCTCGGGTAGCCCGAAGCGCGCGCGCAGCGCGGCCTGGCTGACGTCGTCCAGCGCATCGAACGGTTCGGCGGAAATCCCGTTGAACACGACGTCGACATGCTGCGGCGTGAAGCCCGTCAGCGCGCGAAATGCCTGTGCGGACGCATCGGAGTTCGCGATCACGCGCGTGACGCCCAGGCGCGCGCAGTACTTGATCGCCATCAGCTGCTTGCTGCCGAAATGGTCGTCGCTGACGATGTCGCGCAAGTGCCAGACCACCGGCTTGCGCGCGAGCCGCCCGGCCAGTGCGGCGACCACCATGGCGCGCTGCGTGTTCGCGTAGATCACCTCGGCGCGACGCGCACGCCGCGCGACGTCGCGCACCATCCCGACGAGCTGCTTCATTGCGCCGGCCGACACGCCGCCCTGCTTGCGCACGCCGGCGAGCGCGCCCTGGTCGAGCACGTCGACGCGTGCGCCGACCTCGTCGAGCGCCGCGCGAAACGGGCCGTCGTCAAACAGCAGCACGTCGGCGTTCGCGCGCATGTGCTTCATGATTTCGAGCAGCGACAGCTCGGCGCCGCCGAGCACGCCGCTCTGGTCGAGCACGAGCGTCGCCGGGCCGCGCGCGGCCGGCATCGGCGCTGCGGCCGTGCCGCGCTGCGCGGTCGAGCCGGGCAACGCCGCCTCCACATAGTCGATAAAACGTCGCCGGAAGGTGTCGGCGGAGAAGCGCTCCGCGTTCGCGCGGCACGCCTTCGGCGTGAAGCGCTGCGGCGCGCGCTCGAAATCGTCGACGGCCGCGACGATCGCATGCGGTGTCTGCTCGTCGAAGAACAACCCGGTCGGATTCCCGTGCGACTGCGGCTCCAGCACGGTTTCGAGCGCGCCGCCCTTGCCGTATGCGATCACGGGCGTGCCGCATGCCTGCGCCTCGACGACCGAAATGCCGAAATCCTCCTCGGCCGCGAACACGAATGCCTTCGCGCGGCGCATCCGGTCGTGCAGCACCGCGAACGGCTGATAGCCCATGATTTCGACGTTCGGGCCGGCCTTCGCGCGGATCTTCTGCATCTCCGGGCCGTCGCCGATCACGACGAGCTTGCGCTCGGGCGTGCGCGAGAACGCGTCGACGATCAGGTCGATCTTCTTGTACGGCACCATCCGCGACGCGGTCAGGTAGAAGTCGTCCTTCGTCTCGTTCAGCGAGAAGCTGTCGACGTCGACCGGCGGGAAAATCACGGCCGCGTCGCGGTGATACACCTTGCGGATCCGGCGCGCGATGAACGCGGAATTCGCGACGAAGCCGTCGACCGCATTCGCCGTGCGCGTGTCCCAGTTGCGGATGTAGTGCAGGATCATCCGCGCGAGCAGCGACTTCGGCCCGTGCGTGAGATTCGACTGCTCCAGATACTGGTGCTGCAGGTCCCACGCATAGCGGATCGGCGAATGCACGTAGCTGATGTGCATCTGGTCCGGCCCCGTCAGCACGCCCTTCGCGACCGCATGGCTGCTCGAGATCACGAGGTCGTACCCGGACACGTCGAGTTGCTCGATCGCAAGCGGCATCAACGGCAGGTAGCTGCGGTATCTGGTGCGCGCGAACGGCAGTTTCTGGATGAACGACGTCGTCACCCGCTTGCCGCGCACGAACGCGCGATCGTCGAGAAAGTCGACGAGACTGAACAGGTCCGCGTCGGGAAAGCACGCGACGATCTGCTCGAGCACGCGCTCGGCGCCCGCATACGTGACGAGCCAGTCGTGGACGATCGCCACGCGCAGCGGGCGCGACGCATGGCGGGCGCCTGCCTGCCCGGCCGATTCGGCACGGCGCAGCGCGGCGGCGGCACCGGCTTCGGCCACGGCGCCGTCGGCCGTGGCGATGTTCAGGATGGCGTGTTCCGCCAGATCGCGATTCATCAGTCGCTCCATGAAACCCCGCCATTTCCCCCAAGGGGACTTCCTTCGGGGCGGATGACGGGAAGGAAAGGAGTGCTGTTGACAGGCAGCTTCTTCCACGGGTTAGTCTCGCCGGTATGATTCTTGTCTACCGCTACCGGGTGAAGTCGCTCAACGGACTGCTCAACAAGCAGAGCCGTGCGGTGAACTACGTCTGGAACTTCTGCAACGACACACAGAAGCACGCGCTCAAGTGGCGCAAGAAATGGCCGACCGGCTTCGACCTGAACGTGCTGACGACCGGCAGCAGCAAGGAACTCGGCATCCACTCCGGTACGGTCAACGCTACGTGCAAGCAATACGCGAAGTCGCGCAACCAGCACCGGCGCCCTTACCTGCGTTATCGCGGCAGGAAATCGCTTAAGGGCCGTGACCGGAAGCGCGACAGCGATGCGTTTTGCTTTGCCGGCAACACCTTCCGCGTGTTCAACAGTCGGCCACTTCCCGAAGGCAAGATCAAGGACGGAACCAACTTTGCGCAGGATGCGCGGGGCAACTGGTTTCTCAACATCGTGATCGAGATGCCTGATGTTCCTGCCCGACCGATCCGCTCCGGTGTCGGCATCGATCTTGGCCTGAAAGACTTCGCCACACTTTCGACGGGCGAGAAGCTGCCAACTGACCGGTTCGGTCGACGCGCGGCCGAGAAGCTCGCGAAAGCGCAACGGGCGCGACAGCACAAGCGGCATATCGCGAAGTTGCACGCCAAGGTCGCGAATGCCCGTGCCGATTTCCAACACAAGCTCGCGCTCGATCTGGTGCGGCGCTTCGATTACATCGCGGTTGGCAACGTGTCGGCCGCGAAGCTCGCCAGGACCAGGATGGCGAAAAGCGTCTACGACGCATCCTGGTCGTCCTTCCGAAACAAGCTCCGTTATAAGGCGATCGCGCATGGGGCCACGTTCGAGGAAGTCGACGAAAGCGGTTCCACCCAGTCCTGTTCGGCGTGCGGGTCGAAAGACAGCACGACGCGGCCGAAAGGTATCGCGGGACTGCGAATAAGAGAGTGGGCCTGCGACGGCTGTGGTGTCGTGCATGATCGTGATATCAACGCTGCGCTGAACATTCTCCGATGCGGACGTGCATCGCCGGTTGTGGGAATCCGCTGCCTTTAGGCCGTGGAGGACGTCAAATGGTTTTCCTCGCATTGAGACGGACGAACAGGTCGCGCACGAGCGCGCGCAGGCCCGGCGTCATCGTGAGCGACCACGCAAGGTTCAGCACCAGCACGACCGCGCACATGCCGATCGACTCGCCGAGCCCCGACCACGCCTGCGCGAGAAACAGGCTCGCGAGCAAGAAGGCGAGATGCGCGAGCATGTCGAGCACGATCGCGCGCATCCGGATCGCCGACAGGTACAGCAGCACGCCGTAGTCGACCAGCGCACGCGTGGCGACGACGACCGCCGCCCCGATCAGCCCGAAGTGATGAATGCCGAACCACAGGCCGCCGACGAAGAACGGCATCTCGATGAGGCCCGCGAACGCGGCGCGCGCCGGGTTGACCTGCGACTGGATCAGGATCCGCGTGACGCTCGCCTGACCGACGAGCCATACGCTGATCACCAGCACGCGCCCGACCGGCGCCGAATGCGCGGCGAGATCGGCGCCGACCCACAGCGTGAGGAACGGCGCAAGCGCGAAGATCGCGACGATGCCGACCGGCGTGAACACCCCGTTCAGGAATTCGAGCGACTGGCGCGCGAGCGTGTCGGCGTGATCGCGGCCGACCGCCGACAGGCGCGGAAACAGCGTGCGCACCAGCGCGTTCGGCAGCATGTTCAGCCGCGTGACGAGGTTCTGCGGGACCGTGTAGTAAGTGACGAACTTCGCGCCCATGCCGGCGCCGAGCATCACGCGATCGAGCGTGTCGGCGATCATGCTGGCCGTGCTGGCGATCAGCATCCAGCCGCCGAAGTTGAACAGCCCTTTCGCGGTGCCCCACCGCGGCGGATCGATGCGCCGGATCCCGAGCACCTTGATGCTCGCGTGACCGAGCATCACCGCCGCGATCAGCCGCGCGACGACCGCCGCGGCCAGCACCGTCTGCAGGTTCGGCGCGATCCACCACGCTGCGCCGAGCGGCAGCAGCTGGAACAGGAACGTGCCGATCGTCTGGTTCGTATTGAACACGCCGAACCGCTCGGCGCCGTTGATCGCGCCGGCGAACACCCACGACACGTTCGCGAGCGGAATCGCGAGCGCGAGCCACGGCAGCGCGAGATACACCTCGTGCTGCATCGCCGCCGACACCTTCGTGAAATACGCGGTGTAGACGAACGCGCCGAAGTAGATGAGCAGCCCGCCCGCGATGCCGGTGCCGAGGTTCAGCCAGAACGCGCTCCAGAACACGCGGGCGCTTTCGTCCTCGTTGCCGCTCGCGAGCGCCTTCGAGATGTGGTTCTGCGCGGCCATGCTCATCCCGAGATCGAGGATCCCGAAATAGCCGATCAGCGTCCACACGAGGCTCACGACGCCATAGCGTTCGACCCCGAGCGCGTGAATATAAGCCGGCACCGTCACCAGCGACACGAAGGTCGGCAGGATCAGCCCGATGAAGTTGATCGAAACGTTCTTGAGTATGCCTTTGTCCATGCTTTAGCCCATGGGCCCGTTACGGTTTCCAGCGGTACATGAGCACCTTGCCGCGTGCGTCTTCCTCGACGAACACCAGGTATTCGCCGTTCTCGCGCCGGAACGCGCTGATGCCGAACGGCACGTCGACCCAGCCCGACGCCTTGCCGACCTCCGCGCCCGGACTCATCACGCCGGCTTCCTTGCCGGTTTCCTTGTCGTACACGTGGATCTTGCCGACCGGCTCCACCGTGAAGATGTAGCGGCCCTCGACCGTGATCCCAATCAGGTCGAGGATCGGCTTCGCATCGAGCTGCCACGGCAGCGCGACCGTGTAGCGCACGACCGGCGAGCCGGTCGACCACTTGTCGTAGCGCACCAGCACGCGGCCGACTTCCTTGTTGATGCCTGGTTGCGGCGGCGCATCGGCCGTATAGCCCGTCACGTACAGCGTGTCCGTCTGCGGCTCGTAGATCGCACGGCGCAGTTGCGTGAACGGCTGCGGCATCGGATAGGTCGTGACCTTGTCGTACGCGTAGATCGGGTTGCCGGCCTTGTCGACGCCGCCGTAGCGGAAGCGGTGGATGCCGCGTACGTCGCTCGTGCGCCAGATGTCGCCCTTCGTGTCGACCCACCAGCCCCAGCCGCCGGCCTTCGCCTTGCCGGTCGTGTTGAGCTCGAACTCGTCCGCGTCGATGCGGCCGTTGCCGTTCGCGTCGCGCCAGATCCAGTCGCCGCCCGGCGGCTTGTTCGGCACCTTGTCGACCGGACGCGCGCGGCCCGCGATCAGGCCCGACGGAATCGCGACCTCGCCGTCGCGCTTCGCGTCGAAGCGGTAGATCTTCAGGTGATCGGCATACATGTCGGTCAGGTACAGGAACGTGCGGCCGTCGACGCGCCGCGCGAACGGCATGCCGGGATACTGATCCGTGTGGAACACGGGATCGTCCGGATACTTGAAGCGGTTCGACAGGAAGCCGGCGTATTTCCAGTCCTGGCCGGGCGGCTTCGACAGGTCGAGCTCGAAGCGCTTGTTGCCCGTATACACGCTGTTCGGCCGCGCGGGGTCGAGCCACGCGCCATCGACGAACAGCAAGCCCTGCACCTGCCAGCGCAGCTTGCCGTCCGGCGTATAGCTTTCGAGCACCGCGCCGAGCCCCGCGCCGATCGTGTCGTGGTGCGGGCCGATCCCGTTCATCGACACATAGATGTTGCCCTCGCGATCGACGCCCACGCCCGTCAGCCCGTTGAAGCGCTGCGGCCCGGGGCGACCCGGGACCGGACCCGAGAAGATGCCGCCGCGCTCGCCGAGCGTGCCGGACGCCGCGTAGCCCTTGCCGCCTTTCGAGAAAATCAGGATTTGCTGGCGCGGGCCGTTGTCCGCGACCAGCACGCGCCCTTTCGCATCGACCGCCACGTCCACTGCGTCGGTGCCGTCGGGCAGCGCGGGCGCGTCGTCGAGCTTGCGGCCGTCGGCGCGCACGTGCACGAGGTGCGCAGGCCCGCTGACCGTATCGGTCAAAAGCCACAGCGTGCCGTCGCCCGCGAGCGCGATGCGGCCCGGCTCGTGTGCGCTCCAGGTGGCCTTCTTCTGCATCGTGTCGGCGTCGTACACGTCGACCGCGTCATGTGACGGATTCGTCGCGAACAGCGTCTTGTCGTCCGCCGCTAGGCCGCCCACTTCCGCTTTCAACCCGCCCACTTCCGATCGGGCCGGCGCCGGCACCTCGTTGACCATCATGAAGCTCGCGGCCATTCGCGCGCGGCCGGCATCGGCGCGCCCGCCGGGCGCGACCTGCGGCGCGGCGCGAAACGGCGCCGGCTGCTTCATGTCGCCGAGCGTGCGCCGCGAGATGCCGAACCACTGCTTGCCCTTATCCGGCCAGATACCCGGCGACTGCAGATGGCCGCGCTCGTTGCCGACGCCGATCGCGACATACGCGTACTTGCCGTTTACCGCGATCGCACTGCCGCCGAGGTTGCCCCAGCCATGCGTGCCACCGGCGAAGCCGAGCATCTTCCCGTCCTGGTAGACGCTCGCCTCGGCGCCGCTCTCGTCCCACGGCGCATTCGTATACACCTTGCCGTCGGGCGTCACCGCGATCGCACGGATGTCGATCTGCGTCCAGCTGCCGTCGCCATAGCCGAACGTGTTGCCGATCCACGAGGTCGTCGCGGGCAACACCGTTTCGGCCGATGCGGCGCTCCACGTGAGCGCCGCGCACACCGTCATGCCAACCAGAATCAGACGTCGCAATGCGCTCTCCAGACTTGATGCGGAAACGACCGGCGCCGCGGCGTGCCGCATGCCCGGATGACCTGTCGCGAAATGGGTTTCAAACGTCGCGATGCAGGTTACAAGCAAAAATAATCACAAGAAATTTGGAAATATTTTTGGATGTTTCTGCCTGAAATATCGATCTGGAACAAAATTTAAAATGACCGGCGATGCGGAAATAACGACCACCTTTCACGCACCAATCCGTAGAAAATGCCGCTCCGGCACGCCCCACATGGCGCCCAGCCGGAAAACCTTTCATGTAGCGATTGAAACCGCCGTCATTCGCACGTTTTCAGCCGGATAAATGACATGCGTTTTTTTGCCGATTTCTTTTCCCTAGAATCGATTTCGGCTCAATATTTCATTTAAAAGGCATGCATTACGTTCACGCATCGAATGCGCGGCGCGCCACGGCTTCGGCCGCGCGTCGCGAAGGAGCGGCGCGATGACGGGCAGCGCGCAAACCGCCGGCCTCGCCCCGCCGCAACACGGCCGCATCGTGCAGCTCGACGGACTGCGCGCGATCGCCGTTGGCGCCGTGTTCCTGCAGCACGCGCTGAGGGCGCCGCTGTGGATGGGCGTCGACCTGTTCTTCGTGCTGAGCGGCCTGCTGATCACCGGCATCCTGCTTGATCGCAAGGCGCGCGGACAGTCGTACTTCAGCCACTTCTACGCGCGCCGCGTGCGCCGGATCCTGCCGCCGTACGCGCTGCTGCTCGTCGTGTCGACGCTGCTGTTCGGGGCGAGCTGGCTGCCGCACTGGCCATGGTTCGCGTTCTTCTCGACCAATATCGGGCTGTCGCTCGGCAGCATCGGCCATGACAGCCTGAACGTGCTGTGGTCGCTCGCCGTCGAGGAGCAGTTCTACATCTTCTGGCCGTTCGTCGTGCTGTGGTGTTCGGAGCGCGCGCTGCTGTGGATCGCCGCCGCGCTGATCGTCGCGGCGCCCGTGCTGCGCGCGATCGCGACGCCGTGGTTCGATTCGTTCTGGCCGATCTACTACCTGACGCCGTTCCGGATGGATCTGCTCGCCGCCGGCGCGCTGCTCGCGATCGTGCTGCGCCGCGACCGCCGCGCGCTGGAGCCGTTCTACCCGCTTGCGATCGTCGGCGCACTCGTGTCGCTCGCGATCCTCGCGTGGCTGCACCTGTCGTTCCCGCGGTTCCGCGCGGCGAACACGCCGGTGTCGAACGCCGCGCTCTACAGCATCTCGCTGCTGCTGTGCACGTCGATCGTCGTGATCGCGCTGCGCGGACGCGGCCTCGTGCAACGCGTGCTGACGAACCCGCTGCTCGTCTACGTCGGCACCGTCAGCTACACCGTGTACCTGATTCACCTGAGCGTGCTGTACGCACTGTGGCCGCTGCACCTGAACCGCTTCGTGACGGCCGCGCTCGCGCTCGCGATCACGCTCGTGTACGCCACGCTGAGCTGGTACGGCTTCGAGCGGCGCCTCACGCGCGGCCCCGCACGCCGCACGTTGCCGGCCGCCGCCAGCACGACCGCCTGATTTTCTCAATTCAACGCTTCGACCAGGACATTGCCATGAGCCAAACTCGCAAGAAGGCCATCATCACGGGGATCACCGGTCAGGACGGCGCCTACCTGACCAGGCTGCTGCTCGACAAGGGCTACGAGGTCACAGGCACCTATCGCCGCACCAGCTCGGTAAACTTCTGGCGCATCGCCGAACTCGGCGTCGACACGCATCCGAACCTGACGCTCGTCGAGCACGACCTGACGGATGCGGGCTCCAGCCTGCGGCTGCTCGAACGCACGCAGCCCGACGAGCTGTACAACCTGGCCGCGCAGAGTTTCGTCGGCGTATCGTTCGACCAGCCGGCGACGACCGCCGAAGTGACGGGCATCGGCCCGCTCAACCTGCTCGAGGCGATCCGCGTGGTAAGCCCGAAGACGCGCTTCTACCAGGCATCGACGTCCGAGATGTTCGGCATGGTGCAGTCGATCCCGCAAACGGAAGCGACCGCGTTCTACCCGCGCAGCCCGTACGGCGTCGCGAAGCTGTACGCGCACTGGATGACCGTGAACTACCGCGAGTCGTACGGCCTGTTCGGCTGCAGCGGCATCCTGTTCAATCACGAATCGCCGCTGCGCGGCCGCGAGTTCGTCACGCGCAAGATCACCGACACCGTCGCAAAGATCAAGCTCGGCAAGGCGGCCAGACTCGAACTCGGCAACCTCGATGCCAAACGCGACTGGGGTTTCGCGCTCGAATATGTCGAAGGGATGTGGCGGATGCTGCAGGTCGACGAGCCCGACACCTACGTCCTCGCGACCAACCGCACGGAGACCGTGCGCGACTTCGTGCGGATGGCGTTCGCGGCCGCCGGCTATCAGATCGAATGGACCGGCAAGGGCGAGCAGGAACGCGGCCTCGACGCGTCGAACGGCAACGTGCTCGTCGAAGTGAACCCGAAGTTCTACCGCCCCGCCGAAGTCGACCTGCTGATCGGCTGCGCGGACAAGGCCAGATCCAGGCTCGGCTGGGCGCCCGAGACGACGCTCGAGCAGCTTTGCCAGATGATGGTGGAAGCGGACCTGACGCGAAATCGCCGCCATGACACGTACTGACGCGGGATGCCCGCCGCGCCGTGCGTTCGTCACGGGCCTGACGGGCTTCACCGGCCGCTACATGGCGCAGCGCCTCGAAGCGGCCGGCTACGACGTGTGGGGCACCGTGACGCCCGGTGCGACGCGGCCCGACGACCCGGCATTCGCGAACTGCACCCTGCTGCAGGCCGATCTGCTCGATGCGAACGCAATGCGTGCGGCGGCGGCCGATGCGCGCCCCGATGCGGTCGTGCATCTCGCCGCACGTGCGCACGTCGCGCGGGACGAGCCGTCGCAGACCTACGCGGTCAACATCGCCGGCACGCGCAACCTGCTGGCCGCGCTCGCGGGCCTCGACCGCCGCCCGTCGGCCGTGCTGCTCGCCAGCAGCGCGAACGTCTACGGCAATTCGACGGCCGGCGTGCTCGACGAGGGCGTCGCGCCGGCGCCCGCGAACGACTACGCGGTCAGCAAGCTCGCGATGGAATACGCAGCGAAGCTGTGGGCCGACCGGTTGCCGATCGTGATCGCGCGTCCGTTCAACTACACCGGCGTCGGCCAGGACGACGCATATCTGCTGCCGAAGCTCGTGTCGCACTATGCGTGCAACGCGCCGCGCATCTCGCTCGGCAATCTCGACGTGAGCCGCGATTTCTCCGACGTGCGCGACGTGACGGCCGCGTATCTGAAGCTGCTCGAAGCGGCGCCGGCCGGCGAGACGTTCAACGTCTGCTCGGAGCGCGCGTATTCGCTGAAAGAAGTGCTGGCGATGCTGTCGCGCATCGCCGGTTACGCGATCGACGTGACGATCGATCCGCGTTTCGTGCGGCATAACGAAGTAAAGCGCCTGAGCGGGTCGCGTGACAAGCTGCGGCGCGCGGTGGGCGAATTGTCCGCGACGCCGCTCGACGAAACGCTGCGCTGGATGGTGAACGCGATGCGCGACGCGCCACAGCCCGGGCAGGCCGCGCACGCAGGCTGAATCCGGCAACGCGCACGTCGCCAGTCAAAGCGAAACGGGCCGCTCAGTCTGAGCGGCCCGTCTTTCATGCAGCCGTGAAACCGGCCGCTACGCTCAGCCTTCGAGACCGCGCGCGAGATCGTTGCGCAGGTCGCCGGCGTTCTCCAGGCCGACTGCGAGGCGGATCAACCCTTCGCTGATGCCGGCGGCCGCACGCGCTTCCGGCGTGATGCGCGCATGCGTCGTCGTGGCCGGATGCGTGATCGTCGTGCGCGTGTCGCCGAGGTTGCCGGTGATCGAGATCAGCTTCGTGCTGTCGATCACGCGCCATGCGTTCGCGCGCTGCTGCTCCGGCGTGTCGCCCTTCAGCTCGAACGACACAATCGCGCCGCCCGCCTTCTGCTGGCGCTTCGCGAGCTCGTGCTGCGGGTGCGATGCGAGCCCCGGATAGAACACGCGTGCGACGGCCGGATGCGAATCGAGCCAGCGCGCGATTTCCAGCGCATTCGCCGACTGCTTCTCGACGCGCAGCGACAGCGTCTCCATCCCCTTCAGCAGCACCCACGCGTTGAACGCCGACAGCGTCGGGCCCGCGCTGCGCACGAACGGGAACACCTTGCCCATGATGAATTCCTTCGAACCCACCAGCGCGCCGCCGAGCACGCGGCCCTGCCCGTCGAGGAACTTGGTCGCCGAGTGCATCACGACGTCCGCGCCGAGTTTCAGCGGCTGCTGCAGCACCGGGCTGCAGAAACAGTTGTCGACGACGAACAGCGCGTTCGCGGCCTTCGCGATCTTGCCGATCGCCTCGATGTCCGCGAGCTCCGTCAGCGGATTCGACGGCGTTTCGAGGAAGAACATCTTCGTTTCCGGCCGCACGGCTTCCTGCCATGCGTTCAGGTCGGTCGGGTCGACGAAGGTCGTCGTGATCCCGAACTTGCTGAAGATCTGCGAGAACATCCCGAGCGTCGAGCCGAACAGGCTGCGCGAGCTGACGAGGTGATCGCCCGCCTGCAGGGCGGACATCACGACCGACATGATCGCGGCCATGCCTGACGCCGTCGCGATGCAGGCTTCGCCGCCTTCGAGCGCGGCGAGACGATCCTGGAACATGGTGACCGTCGGGTTCGTGAAGCGCGAATAGGTGAAATAGTCTTCCGAATTCGCGAAGCGCTCGGCTGCCTCGGCCGCGCTTGCAAAGCAGAAGCTCGACGTGAGGAACAGCGCTTCCGAATGCTCGTTGAAGTCGCTGCTACGCAGCGTGCCCGCGCGCACGGCGAGCGTGTCGAAATTGAGGGAGTCGTCCATGTTCCGTTTTCCGTATTCGAAGGTCGCGCCGAAGATCATGCATGACGCGCGAACCCAGCCAAAAACCAGGCCAAAACAAAAAGCCCGCTATGCGTCGGCATCAGCGGGCTTCGGTGCGGTACGACAGCGATCGACTCGGGCCGGCTGCCGCCGGCCTTCGCTTTAGCTGTTTTGGGAAGTCGCCCCGCGTCCGCAAGCTGAATCAAATCGACGCAAGGCCACATCCTATCACGCTTCATTCGAAGCGCGCGCCGGCATCACTCGACCGACAGCTGCAGGTTCATCTGCGACACCGCGGTGTCGCTGGCCGCGTCGCGGTCGGCCTGCGACGCCGGTGCGAGGCGTGCGCGCTCGATCGCATCGAGGTACTCGGGCGTCACCGCACCGGTGATGTAGTTGCCGTCGAAGCACGACGCCTCGAAGTGCTCGAGCTTCGGGTTGATGTCGCGCACCGCGCGGCGCAGGTCGTCGACGTCCTGATAGATCAGGTGGTCGGCGCCGATGATCTTCGCGACTTCTTCGTCGGTGCGACCGTGTGCGACCAGCTCGCCGCGCGTCGGCATGTCGATGCCGTACACGTTCGGGAACTTCACGGGCGGCGCCGCCGACGCGAAGATCACCGACTTCGCGCCCGCATCGCGCGCCATTTGCACGATCTCGTGCGAGGTCGTGCCGCGCACGATCGAATCGTCGACGATCAGCACGTGCTTGTCCTTGAACTCGATGCTCATCGCATTGAGCTTCTGGCGCACCGACTTCTTGCGCACGGCCTGGCCCGGCATGATGAAGGTCCGGCCGACGTAGCGGTTCTTGAAGAAGCCTTCGCGATACTCGACACCGAGCTTCGCGGCGACCTGCATTGCGGCCGGACGCGACGAATCGGGAATCGGCATCACGACGTCGATCGGCACGTTCGGCAGCTCGCGCTTGATCTTCTCGGCGAGGTAGTCGCCCATGCGCAGGCGCACGTTGTAGACCGGCACGCCGTCGAGGCACGAATCCGGACGGGCGAGATACACGTATTCGAACATGCACGGATTAAGCGTCGGCTGCTCCGCGCACTGCTGGCTGTGGAAGTTGCCGGCCTTGTCGATGAAGATCGCTTCGCCCGGCTGCACGTCGCGCACGAATTCGAAGCCGATGCCTTCGACCGCCACCGACTCCGACGCGACCATCCATTCGGTGCCGTGTTCGGTTTCGAGCTTGCCGAGGCAGAGCGGGCGAATGCCGAACGGATCGCGGAACGCGAGCAGACCGTAGCCGGCGATCAGCGACACGATCGCATACGAACCCTGCAGGCGGCGATGCACGCCCGCGACGGCCTTGAACACCGCGGCCGGATCGAGTTCGAGGCCGGTCGTCGACAGTTGCAGCTCGTGTGCGAACACGTTGAGCAGCACTTCGCTGTCGGAATTGGTGTTGATGTGCCGGCGATCGATCCGGAACATCTCGTCCTTCAGCTGTTCCCAGTTCGTCAGATTGCCGTTGTGCGCGAGGATGATCCCGAACGGCGCGTTCACGTAGAACGGCTGCGCCTCGGCTTCGCTCGACGCCGAGCCGGCCGTCGGGTAGCGGACCTGGCCGATGCCGAAGGTGCCGGGCAGGCTGCGCATGTTGCGCGTGCGGAACACGTCGCGCACCATCCCGTTCGCCTTGTACATGTGGAAATTGCTGCCATCCGCCGTCGCGATGCCTGCTGCGTCCTGACCGCGATGCTGCAAAAGCAGCAGGCTGTCATAGATCAGCTGATTGACGGGGGATTGGGAAATAACACCTACGATGCCGCACATGGCATGTCCTTCAAGATGACAAAATCGGTTCCGTCCTGCCCGGCCGCGTCGTCACACGCG
Source organism: Burkholderia sp. WTPI3 (assembly GCF_021483755.1). Taxonomy (NCBI): domain Bacteria; kingdom Pseudomonadati; phylum Pseudomonadota; class Betaproteobacteria; order Burkholderiales; family Burkholderiaceae; genus Burkholderia; species Burkholderia sp. WTPI3. Next base: position 28,804 of record NZ_JAGIXF010000032.1, read on the forward strand.
TACGTACTGGGCCATGCCGTCGGGCAGGAGCTGCTTCAGCTCGTGCACGCCCTGTTCGGCGATAGGACGCAATAGCGCATTGCGCCAGAAATCCTGTTTGGGCAAGTCGGTCAGCCCGGCCGCCGCGACCAGCAGCACGACCAGCACGCAGCCGCGGATGAGCCCGAACATCATGCCCAGCGAGCGGTCGACACCGCCGAGGCCCGTCGCCTGCGCGATGCGCGACAACAGCGCGTTCGCGACCCCTGCGACGAACACCACGCCGATCACGATCAGCGCGAACGAGATCACCCACTGCGTCAGCGCGCCGCCCGGCCAGTTCGCCGGAATATACGGTACGACGAGTCCGACGTAGCGGCCCGCGATCACGATCGCCGCGATCCAGCCGATCAGCCCGAAAATTTCGGAGACGAAGCCGCGCCACGCGCCACGCAGCGCAGACAACGCGATCACCGCCAATACAGCGTAGTCGAAAGCCGTCAGCATCGCACGTTACTGCGTCAGTCCGGCTTCGCGCACCTTCGCGATCGCGGCGGATGCCGCCGCACGATCCGCGAACGGGCCGGCACGCAGCAGTGTAGCCGTGCTGCCGTCAGCCTGCTTGCGATGCTCGACATATGCGGGTACACCCGCCGATTTCAACTTGGCCGCCCACGAGCGGGCCGTTGCGTCATCCTTGAACGACCCGAGCTGCACCGCGAAGCGTGCGCCGGCCGGCGACGCCGGCGAAGATGCGTCGCCGTTGTCGGGCGCGGCATCGGTGTCGGTGTTCGCGACGGCCGCGGGCGCCGGCTTCGGCGCGACCGGTTTCGCCGCGGGGGCGGCCGGCTTCGCGGCAGGCTTCGGCGGCGTCACGCTTGCCGTGGTGGCCGTCGACGCGTCGGGCTTCGCAGCCGGCTTGGCCGTATCCTGCGCGGCAGGCGCGGGAGCGGCCGCCACGGCGGCAACGTCGGATGCCGGCGGTTCGTCGTGCGCGACACCCGCCTGCACGTCGGACGCATCGTCATCGCCCGCTGCGACCGCCTGATGCGCGGGCCGGTTCGGGATATCGATCGCGATATCGTCCGTCACCGGCTTCGGGTGCGAATCGAGCACCATCGGCAGCACGATCACGGCTGCGACGACGAGCGCGATCGCGCCGACGAGGCGACGGCGTGCGCGTTGCTTTTCAGGAAGGGTCGGATCGAGGAGCAGAGCATCCGACTCCGGACGCTCCGTACGGCGCGTGCGTCGCTCGACGCGTTCAGTGCGCTCCGTGCGCACGTTCCGGGAGGCCCCGGTACGACCGCCGCGCCGGGTGGGCGCGTCGTCGTCTTTCTTGCCGAACGAGAAAATTCCCATGAATGGCTGAGTCCGAAACTGCCCGTCAGTCAGTGTTGCTGCGATTTCCGGTAGGCCATCACACCTGCCACCGTATGGAAACTGCCGAAAACCACGATTCTATCATTCTCGGATGCTCTTTTTAGTGCATCGCGAAACGCTTCGGCGGGCGATGCGAAACGCGTGACGCTCGAATCAGCCCCCTCTTCCACGCCGGCCTTGCGCAGCGCGGCTTCGAGCTGCTCCGCACTCGCCGCGCGCGGCAGCGGCAAGTCGGTCACGCACCAGTGGTCGATCTCGCCCTTCAGGTGGCGCAGCACGCCATCGATGTCCTTGTCGTGCATCGCGCCGAACACCGCGTACGTGTACGGGAAGAAGCCCATGTTGCCGAGGTTCTGCTCGAGCACGGCCGCCGCATGCGGATTGTGTGCGACGTCCAGCACGATCGCCGGCTTGCCGGGCAGCACCTGGAAGCGCCCCGGCAGCTCGACGTTCGCGAGCCCGAGCCGGATGTCCTGCGCGGACACCGGTAGCACCGGGCGCAGCGCCTCGAGCGCGGCCAGCGCGGCCGACGCATTGATCAGCTGGTTCGCACCGCGCAGCGCCGGATACGCAAGCGCCGGATAGCGCTTGTCGCGGCCGAGGTAGCTCCACTGCTGACGTTCCGCACCCGGCTGCGCCTCGTAGCGGAAGTCGCGTCCGACCAGCCACAGGTCGGCGCCGATCGCGTCGGCATGATCGACCAGCGTCTGCGGCACCGCGGGATCGCCACAGATCGCCGGCTTGCCCGAACGGAAGATCCCCGCCTTCTCGAACGCGATCTTCTCGCGCGTGTCGCCGAGGTATTCGGTGTGATCGATATCGATGCTCGTGACGATCGCGCAATCGGTGTCGATGATGTTGACCGCATCGAGCCGGCCGCCGAGGCCGACTTCGAGGATCACCGCATCGAGGCCGCGCGACGCGAACAGATGCAGGATCGCGAGCGTCGTGAATTCGAAGTACGTGAGCGACACCGGCTCCGGCAACGACGTGCGTGCGGCTTCGACGGCTTCGAAGTGCGGCAGCAGTTCGGCGTCGCTGACCTGCTGCCCGTTCACGCGTGCACGCTCACCGAATTCGAGCAGGTGCGGCGACGTGTGACAGCCGACCTTGTATCCCGCGTGAACGAGGATCGCCTCGAGGAACGCGCAGGTCGAGCCTTTGCCGTTCGTGCCGCCGACCGTGATCACGGGGCACGCGAATTCGAGCTGCAGCGCCGCCTTGACCTGCCCGATGCGGGTCAGGCCCATGTCGATGCCGACCGGGTGCGCGCGTTCGAGATGCGAAAGCCACGCGTCGAGAGTGGGAAAAGTGCTCATCGGATCAAATCTGAATCAGTACCGCCACTACGCCAAAAAACGAAACGCGCCGCCCGGCGGTTCAGCCGGGCGACGCGCGCAGTTCACAACGCCGCGCCAATCAGGCCAGCGCGTCGGCCGGCTGTCGCTGCAGCAGCGCGAGCAGCTGCGCGATCTCGTCGCGCATCTTGCGGCGGTCGACGATCATGTCGATCGCGCCCGTCTTCAGCAGGAATTCCGCACGCTGGAAGCCTTCCGGCAGCTTCTCGCGCACCGTCTGCTCGATCACGCGCGGGCCGGCAAAGCCGATCAGCGCCTTCGGCTCGGCGATCACGACGTCGCCGAGGAACGCGAAGCTCGCCGACACGCCGCCCATCGTCGGGTCGGTCAGCACCGAGATGAACGGCAGCTTGGCTTCGGCCAGCTTGGTCAGCATCGCGGTGGTCTTGGCCATCTGCATCAGCGACAGCAGGCTTTCCTGCATCCGCGCACCGCCCGATGCCGTGAAGCAGATGAACGGCACGTGTTGTTCCAGTGCGTTCTGCGCGCCGCGCGCGAAGCGTTCGCCGACGACCGAGCCCATCGAGCCGCCCATGAACGAGAACTCGAAGCAGGCCGCGACGACGGGCAGCGTGTGGATCGCGCCGCCCATCACGACCATCGCGTCGGTCTCGCCCGTCTCGTCCATCGCTTCCTTCAGACGATCGGGGTACTTGCGGCTGTCCTTGAACTTCAACGAGTCGACCGGAACGATTTCCTGGCCGATTTCATAGCGGCCTTCCGGATCGAGCAGCCCGTCGAGGCGTTCGCGTGCGCCGATGCGCATGTGGTGATCGCACTTCGGGCATACGTGCAGGTTCGCATCCACGTCGTTGCGGTACAGCACGGCCTCGCAGGACGGGCATTTGACCCACAGACCTTCCGGAATGCCCTTGCGGCTTTTCGGGTCGGTCTGCTTGATCTTCGGCGGCAACAGTTTGTCGAGCCAGCTCATCGTATGGTTTCCTGTTCCGTGGCGGGGCGGGCCAAACGGCCCGCTCCCGCTTCCTGTGTTGTGTTTATCGCGCCGTCTTGCCGGCGCCGTCCAACGCGGCACGCAGCTCGGCGATGAACGTCTTCAGCTCGGCGGCAGCGCCCTCCGGTGCGGCGCTCTCGAGCAGTTGCACCAGACGGCTGCCGATCACGACGGCGTCCGACACTTCGGCCACCGCGCGCGCCGTTTCGGCGTCGCGAATGCCGAAGCCGACGCCCACCGGAACCGGCACGCGCGACTTGATGGCCGGGATTTTACCCGCAATGCTCGAAACATCCAGATTTCCGGCGCCGGTCACGCCCTTGAGCGACACGTAATACACGTAGCCGCTCGCGATCTTGCCCACGTCGGCGATGCGTTCGTCGGTCGACGTCGGCGCGAGCAGGAAGATCGGATCGATCTGCGCGGCGCGCATTTTCTCGGCGAACACGCCCGCTTCTTCCGGCGGATAGTCGACGACCAGCACGCCGTCGACGCCCGCCGCCTGTGCTTCGGCGGCGAACGCATCGACACCCATCCGTTCGATCGGGTTCGCATAACCCATCAGCACGACGGGGGTTTTCGGGTCGGTCTCGCGAAAGCGCTTCACGTCGGCGAGCACGCTCTTCAGCGTGACGCCGCGCGCGAGCGCGCGTTCCGACGAGCGCTGGATCACCGGGCCGTCGGCCATCGGGTCCGAGAACGGCACGCCGAGCTCGATCACGTCGGCGCCGCCTTCGGCGAGCGCATGCATGAATTCGACGGTCTTCGCGGGATCGGGGTCGCCGGCCGTGATGAACGGGATCAGGCCCTTACGGCCTTGTTCGGCGAGCGTGGCAAAGGTCTGCTGGATACGGGAGGACATGGCAATTTTCCTTGATGCGATCGGCACTGCGGCGGCGCGACTCACGCGCACGCCCGCGCGGCGAGCGCACTCACGCGCTCGTGCGCGATCGCGCAATAACTTTCGTTGATCTCGTAGCCGACGAAGTCGCGCCCCTGCCGTGCGCAGGCCACCGCGGTCGTGCCGCTGCCCATGAACGGATCGAGCACGCGGCCGCCCGGCGGGCAGCTTGCGAGCACCATCCGCTCAATGATTTCCAGCGGTTTCTGGGTCGGATGATCGACGCGCTCCGCGTGCTGCCGATGCAGGCGCGAGACCGACCAGACGTCCTTCGGGTTGTAGCCCATCTCCAGCCACTTGCTGCCTTCGAACAGCTTGCGCGAGCGGGCCTTCTTCGTGTCGGCGTCGTACGGGATGCGAACCGGATCGAGATCGAAGTAATACGCCCTGGAAACCGCGAAAAAGCCGATGTTGTCGTGCACCGACGTGAAACGGCGCGTCGTGCCGCCCATGCTCGGCACGCGCCGGTCCCAGATGATCTCGTTGATCATCGTGAGCTTCGTCTTCAGGAAGCTGAAGATTTCCGGCGCGTACTGCCACGTGCAGAAGATGTACATCGACCCGCTTGGCTTGAGCTTCGGGATCGCGAGCTCGAGCCACTCGCGCGTCCACGCGAGGAAATCGTCGCCCGAACGCTTGTCCGAGTCGTTGCCGTAGTCCTTGCCGAGCCCGTACGGCGGATCGGCGACGATCAGGTCGATCGACGCATCCGGCAGGCGCGCGGCTTCGGTCATGAAATCGCGGTTATGCAGTTCGATCCCGGACGGCAGCGCGCGCGGCACGGCGACGACGGGCTGCCCCGCCTCCGCTTCGCTCGCGGCGCCGCCGCCCGGCTGTTCGATCAGGTCACGCATCGGCGGCGGTCAGAGCGCGATGCCCGATCGCTCGGCGACCGTGTGCATGTCCTTGTCGCCACGGCCCGACAGGTTGACGAGCAGGATCTTGTCCTTCGGCAACGTCGGGGCGAGCTTCACGCCATACGCGATCGCGTGGCTCGACTCGAGCGCGGGAATGATCCCCTCGATCCGGCAGCAGTCGTGGAACGCCTTCAACGCTTCGTCGTCGGTGATCGGCACGTACTGCGCGCGGCCGCTGTCCTTCAGCCAGGCGTGCTCGGGGCCGACGCCCGGATAGTCGAGGCCCGCCGACACCGAATGCGTCTCGATGATCTGGCCGTTGTCGTCCTGCAGCAGGTACGTCCGGTTGCCGTGCAGCACGCCGGGGCTGCCGGCGATCAGCGATGCCGCGTGACGGCCCGTGTCGAGGCCGTCGCCGGCCGCTTCGACGCCGATCAGCTGCACGGATTTGTCATCGATGTACGGATAGAAGATGCCCATCGCGTTCGAACCGCCGCCGACGCAAGCGATCACCGCATCCGGCTGGCGGCCGGCGAGTTCCGGCATCTGCACCTTGCACTCGTCGCCGATCACGCGCTGGAAGTCGCGCACCATCGCCGGGTACGGGTGCGGGCCCGCGACCGTGCCGATGATGTAGAACGTACTTTCGATGTTCGTGACCCAATCGCGCATCGCTTCGTTCAGCGCATCCTTCAGCGTGCGCGAACCCGATTCGACCGGCACGACGGTAGCGCCAAGCAGCTTCATCCGGTACACGTTCGCGGCCTGGCGGCGCACGTCCTCGGCACCCATGTAGACGATGCACTCCATCCCGAAGCGCGCGCAGATCGTTGCCGTCGCGACGCCGTGCTGGCCGGCGCCCGTCTCGGCGATCACGCGCTTCTTGCCCATGCGCTTCGCGAGCAGCGCCTGGCCGATCACGTTGTTGATCTTGTGCGCGCCGGTGTGGTTCAGGTCCTCGCGCTTCAGGTAGATCTGCGCGCCGCCGAGCATCTCGCTCCAGCGCTGCGCGTGATAGATCGGCGACGGACGGCCGACGAAATATTTCAGTTCGCGCTCGTATTCGGCGACGAATTCGGGGTCGTTCCGGAATTTCTCATATGCGGCGCGCAGTTCGTCCAGCGCGTGAATGAGCGTTTCGGCGACGAACACGCCGCCATACGGGCCGAAGTGGCCGCGATCATCAGGAAGGTTGTACATGGTGTCACTCTCGATCGGTCGGCACGCCCGGCTTTTGGGGCCGCACCGCTTGCATCACCCGGCGTCCGCTTCGCGCACCGCGCGTACGAACGCCGCCATTCGGGCGTGATCCTTCACGCCCTTCGCGCCCTCCACTTCGATGCCACTCGAGACATCGACAGCAAACGGACGCAACTGGCGAATCGCATCACCGACGTTTTGCGCGTTCAAGCCACCACTCAAAACGGCCCGATGCGCGAGCTCTGCGGGAATAAGAGACCAATCGAAGACCTTGCCGCTACCGCCGTAGTCCGGCACAAGAGTGTCGAACAGGAGGCCGCGCGCTTTCGAATAATGAAGATCCGATTCTACCAAATCGGCCGGCTGCGTCGAGGGGCCGACGCGCACGGCGCGCAACCACGGCAGCCGGGCCGCGAGGCCGAGCGCGTCGCACTGCCCCGGCGTCTCGTCGCCGTGGAATTGCAGCACCGTCAGCGGCACGTCGCGCACGACGGCTTCGATCTCGGCTTCGGTTGCGTTCACGAACAGGCCGACCACCGATACGAACGGCGGCGCCAGGCTTGCGAGCTCGGCCGCCTGCGCGATCGATACCGCGCGCGGGCTCTTCGGGTAGAACACAAGTCCGATCGCGTCGGCACCGAGCGCGGCTGCGTGCAGCACGTCATCGGGGCGCGTCAGCCCGCACAGCTTGATGCGCGTGCGCGGCGCGAGGCCGGCCGCGGCGGAAATCGAAGAAGACACGGCGTGCTCCGTCATGATTGTGGGTCCAGATCGGCCCAGACGCTGCTCCACGGCACGCTGCCGAGCTGCGCGGGCGGGACGGCGAATTCCGCCGGGTAGCCGACGTGAGCGAGATACAGCCCGTCGGCCATGAACGTGGGCGCGGCGAGCGCGCGGTCGCGCCCTGCCAGCACGTCGGCGACCCAGTCCGCCGGATAGCGGCCGCGGCCGACCGCGACGAGGCAGCCCATCAGGTTGCGCACCATGTGATGCAGGAACGCGTTCGCGCGGAAGCGGAAATGGATGAAGTGGCCCGCGCGCCGCACGTCGATCTGGTACAGGTGTTTGACCGGCGTCTTCGACTGGCATTCCGACGACCGGAACGACGAGAAGTCGTGCTCGCCGATCAGGTGTGCCGCGGCGATGCGCATCGCGTCGTCGTCGAGCGGCGTGTGGATCCAGCCCGCGCGGCCGGCCAGCATCGGCGAGCGCACGGGCTGCACGTACAGCGCGTAGTAATAGGTGCGCTCGAACGCCGAGAAACGCGCGTGGAACGTGTCCGGCATCGCCTTCGCCCACTGCACGGAAACGGTCGGCGGCAGGAACGCGTTGGTGCCGCGCACCCACGAGAATTCCGCGCGATCGAGTTCAGTGTCGAAGTGCACGACCTGCCCGAGCCCGTGCACGCCGGTGTCGGTCCGTCCAGCGACCGTCGTATGCAGCGGCACGCACGCGAACTCGCCGAGCGCATGTTCGAGCGCGTCCTGCACGGTCTTGCCGTGCGGCTGCGCCTGCCAGCCGCAGAACGCGGCGCCGTCGTATTGGATCCCCAGCGCGATCCGCATCACGCCTGGTCCGCCAGCTTCGCGAGCAGCGCGCGCGCATCGTCGCGCGTCGCGGCATCGTTCGCGGCAATCACTTCCTGGAGCAGCGTGCGCGCGCCGGACAGGTCCCCGAGCTCGACGTACTCCGACGCAAGGTCAAGCTTGTTGCGCGCGATGCGCACGAGCTCGTCCGGCGTCAGCGCGGGCAATACGGCGCCCGGCGTGGACGGCAGGTCGAGATCGAAATCGAGCTTCAATGCGCCGAACTGCGCACCGCCGAGCGGCGGCAGCGACGACGTGGACGAGCTGCCCACACGGGTGGCAGGCAATGCCGCATCCGGATCCCAATCGAAGTCGTCGTCCTGATCGCGCGCGCGTTCCGGGGACGGATCGTTCGCGCCAACTGGCGGTTGCGGCGCGAATTGACCGTTAGTTGCGATTTGATCGCTTGCCGTCTGTCCTTCCCGCGTGGCCGGCGCATCCGCAATACGCGGCGGCAGCGGCATGTCGAGACTGTTGAGCGCGGCGATCGCATTCTGCATCAGCGCAGCGTGCTGCGCGTCGTTTGCGGGACGTGCGGCGGACGGATCGGCCGGCGCATCCGCGACCGCTTCCGCATCGGGTTTCACGTCGTGCGAAACCGGCGCCGTATCGCTCTCGGGCGCGGTGTGCGCGGTCGTCGCTTCCGCTCGATCATCAAGAGGCTTCGCCACGTCCGGCTGCGGCGACACATCGGCATCGCGTGCATCGAATGCCTCGGCGGCTACCGCGTCCGCCGCGACGAGACTTGCGTCGGTCGCTGCGTCGCGGGCAAGCGGTGTTTCGGGCAGTGCCGGCGGCAGCGGCTCGACGGACGGCGACGCGCCGGCATCGGCAGTCGGTGCATCGCCGGATCCAGTCGCGATCGCGTTTGCAAGCCGGATTTTCCGGCGCCGGCGCCACGCGAACCCGGCTGCGAGAACGACCACACCCGTGCCGGCCACCGCAGCCGGACGCCAGTCCATCTGTACGCCATTGCTCGCAGGCGGTGCGCTTGTTACAGGCACGGCCGGTTGCACCGGCGCCGATGCCGGTTGCGCGGCACTGGTGGCCACGCCGGACGCCACTTCACTCGCCGGCGCTGCAGCGGCCGGCGCACCGGCATCGTTCGCGGCCGGGCGCGGCGCAGCAGGCGCAGGTGCCGTGCCGTTCGTTGCAGCCGGCTTGCCGATCCCGTGTTTCTGCAGCTCCATCAGCACACGATTCTTCAGCGCGAGCAGTTGCTGTAGGCTCGATGGCCGCGGCTGCGATGCGGCCGCGGCGGGTGCCGCACCGGCCGGTTCATGCATGCCTTCGATCGGAGCACCCCGTGCAGGCTGGGCAGCCGCCTCGCTCGCCGACGACGGTGCAGACTGGATCGTACCGCTCCAGACGTGCGGCCCGCTTGCACCGGCGACAGGTGCCGTCGGCTGCTCGGTTTCGACCGTCGACGCGCCATGTGCGGCGGAAGCACCGACCAAAGCGGATGCACCGGCTGGCGCTGCTGCGCTCGCACCGCTCACCGGTGCAGCATGCACGACCGATGCGCTCGGCGCGGCTTGCACGGCCGAACCCGGATGCGGCGCGGCTGCGGAGCCCCCCGCCCCGGCGACTGCGGCGGAGGCTGCCGTTGCCGCGGACGCACCGGCCGGCACGAGTGCCGCGCCCGTCGCGTCGAGCGCGGGCACCGTCAGCGTCGCGCCCGCTTTCAGGCGGCTCGCGTCATGCTTCATGAACGCCTGCGGATTCGCGTCGAACAGCGCGCGGCCGGCACGTGCGAGCACGACCGGATCGTGCGACTGCGTGGCCGCTTTCGCGATGTCGTTCAACGACTGGCCGGGCTGGACCGTCACGGTGAGCAGCGCGGCGCCGCCGGCGCCGGACGCCGGCAGTTCGCCGGTGCCGGCCGCCCAGGCCGACGCGGCCGCACCGAGCGCCAGGATCGCCAGCGCGCCACGCACGGCGCGCGACAGACGAGACTGACGCGGAAACAAGGAAATTCGGGACATCGTAGGCTCAATCGCCGCGCGCGGGCGCGGCTCGGATTCGCGTTTGGAAGCGTCAACAAAGTCGCCGCAGAAATGCAAAAGCGTCGCGCAGAACGCGACGCTTTCGGCGATTCTGCGCGTCGTAACCGCGTAGTTTACTTCACACGATCGGGTTCGGGCCGAATTCGTCGCCGGCGGGCGCGGCCGGCCGTGGCCGTGCATCGTTGCAATGACGTCCACGCCGGGCCGCCGGCGCATGAATCGCGTGCAGCGGTTTTATCGAGAACAGGGGTATCGATCGATACCGACCCTGCACACGCGGGCGACCAACGAAAAACGCCTGCCGCCCCGCAAAGGGCAGGCAGGCGTATCGCTTCGCGCGCCGATGGCGCGCGGCGCGGCCCGATACTTACTTGTCGAGCAGGATGCGCAGCATGCGGCGCAGCGGCTCGGCCGCACCCCACAGCAGCTGGTCGCCGACCGTGAATGCAGACAGGTATTCGCCGCCCATCGCGAGCTTGCGCAGACGGCCGACCGGCACCGTCAGCGTGCCGGTGATCTTGGCAGGCGACAGATCCCGCATCGACGCTTCACGCTCGTTCGGCACGACCTTCACCCAATCGTTCGCCGACGCGAGGATGCCGTTGACCTCGTCGAGCGGCACGTCCTTCTTCAGCTTGATCGTCAGCGCCTGCGAGTGGCAGCGCATCGCGCCGATCCGCACGCACAGGCCGTCGACGGGGATCGAACCCGGTTCGCCCATCGCGGGCTTGCCGAGGATCTTGTTGGTTTCCGCGCCGCCCTTCCATTCTTCCTTCGACATCCCGTTGCCGAGATCCTTGTCGATCCACGGAATCAGCGAGCCGGCGAGCGGCACGCCGAAGTGGCTCGTCGGCATCGCGTCGCTGTTCATCGTCGCGAGCACGCGGCGGTCGATGTCGAGGATCGCGGAAGCCGGATCAGCGAGTTGTTCCTGCACCGCGCCGTGCAGCGCGCCCATCTGCGACAGCAGTTCGCGCATGTTCTGCGCGCCCGCGCCCGATGCGGCCTGATACGTCATCGCCGTCATCCAGTCGACGAGGTTCTCGCGGAACAGGCCGCCAAGCGCCATCAGCATCAGGCTGACCGTGCAGTTGCCGCCGACGAAGTTCTTCGTGCCCTTGACGAGCGCGTCCTTGATCACGTCGAGGTTGACCGGATCGAGAATGATGACCGCGTCATCCTTCATCCGCAGCGACGATGCCGCGTCGATCCAGTAGCCGTTCCAGCCGGCCGCACGCAACTTCGGGAACACTTCGTTGGTGTAGTCGCCGCCCTGGCACGTGATGATCACGTCGCACTTCTTCAGTTCGTCGACGTTGGTCGCATCCTTGAGCGTAGTCTCGTTTTTCGCGAACGACGGCGCCTTGCCGCCCGTGTTGCTGGTGCTGAAAAACACCGGTTCGATCAGGTCGAAATCGCCCTCTTCCTGCATGCGCTGCATCAGCACGCTGCCGACCATGCCGCGCCAACCTACGAGACCTACGTTCATGACTAACCCTTTGAATGGAGCTTCCCCGCCATTTCCGTCCCCGGCGTGACCGCGCGGGGAAACAGGCGGGCACGACGGACGATCAGCGTTTAATGATCGTTTTCGTGGTAATGGTTTTCGTGATGACGATGGCGCGCGCACCCGCACGGGCAGTGTTGCCGTGGAGTTTCAGGACCGGGGAGATCAGGGAAATCAGCGCCATCGTTCGAGTCTACACAAAGCCGGTTGCCCGCACAACGGTCAACCGCGCGCGAACCGGCCGATTTTCCGGCCCGTTCGCGCCCTTTCTACATTAACTGCCGTACGCGTTACAGCGCGGCGACCACGGCGTCGCCCATCGCCGCCGTGCCGACCCGCTGGCAGCCCGGCGTCGCGATGTCGCCCGTGCGATAGCCTTGCTCGAGCACCGTTTTCACTGCGCGCTCGATGCGATCGGCCTGCTCCGCGCGATTCAGCGAGTAGCGCAGCAGCATCGCAGCCGACAGGATCGTCGCGAGCGGGTTCGCGATGCCCTTGCCCGCGATGTCCGGCGCCGAACCGTGCGACGGCTCGTACAGGCCCTTGTTGTTCTTGTCGAGCGACGCCGACGGCAGCATGCCGATCGAACCCGTCAGCATCGACGCTTCATCCGACAGGATGTCGCCGAACATGTTGCCGGTCACGATCACGTCGAACTGCTTCGGCGCCTTCGCGAGCTGCATCGCTGCGTTGTCGACGTACATGTGCGACAGCTCGACGTCCGCGTATTCCTTCGACACGTCGATCATGATGTCGCGCCAGAATTGCGACGTCTCCAGCACGTTCGACTTGTCGACCGACAACAGCTTCTTCGCGCGCTTTTGCGCGGCCTGGAACGCGACGTGCGCGATGCGGCGCACTTCCGGTTCCGAGTAGCGCATCGTATCGAAGCCTTCGCGCTCGCCCGCGAACGGGCCATCCGGCGCCGCGCGCACGCCGCGCGGCTGGCCGAAGTAGATGTCGCCGTTCAATTCGCGCACGATCAGGATGTCGAGGCCCGCGACGAGCTCCGGCTTCAGCGGCGACGCATCGACGAGCTGCGAATAGCAGATCGCCGGGCGGAAGTTCGCGAACAGCTCGAGGTGCTTGCGCAGCCCGAGGATCGCCTGCTCGGGGCGCAGCGCGCGCTCGAGCGAGTCGTACTTCCAGTCGCCGACCGCGCCGAATAGGATCGCGTCAGCTTCCTTTGCGAGCTTCAGCGTCGCGTCGGGCAGCGGATGACCGCTCGCCTCGTAGCCCGCGCCGCCGACCGGCGCCTGCTCGAGCTCGAATTTTTCGTCGAGTGCATTCAGCACCTTGACCGCTTCGTTGACGATTTCCGGACCGATGCCGTCGCCGGGCAGCACTGCAATCTTCATGCGTTATTCCTGACTGGGTAGGTGATGGTGGCAGGTCGGCGAGCGCGGTTCATGCGCGCCCGCCCGAAAGGCAATCTCAGCCGACCAGCTTGTTGTTGAGCCACGGCTGCTTTGCGAGCCGCTCCGCTTCGAACTGACGAATCTTGTCGGCGTGACGCAGCGTCAGGCCGATGTCGTCGAAGCCGTTCAACAGGCAGTACTTGCGGAACGCGGTGATGTCGAACGGATACTCGCGGCCGTCGCCCGTGCGCACGACTTGTGCGTCGAGATCGATCGTCAGCTGATAACCGGTGAACGCGTACGTGTCGTTGAACAGGTGATCGACCTGCTGCTCGGTCAGCACGATCGGCAGCAGCCCGTTCTTGTAGCAGTTGTTGAAGAAGATGTCCGCGAAGCTCGGCGCGATGATCGCGCGGAAGCCGTACTGTTGCAGCGCCCACGGTGCGTGCTCGCGCGAGCTGCCGCAGCCGAAGTTCTTGCGTGCGAGCAGCACCGATGCGCCCTGGTAGCGCGGCTGGTTCAGCACGAAGTCCGGGTTCAGCGGGCGCTTCGAGTTGTCCTGGCCCGGCTCGCCGTGGTCGAGATAACGCCATTCGTCGAACGCGTTCGGACCGAAGCCCGTGCGCTTGATCGACTTCAGGAACTGCTTCGGGATGATCGCGTCGGTGTCGACGTTCTCGCGATCGAGCGGCGCCACGACGCCGGTATGCACATTGAATTTTTCCATGATCCGTCTATCCGGTTGAAGGGCCGGCAATCAGCCGGCGCACATCGACAAATTCTCGGCGGGCATCAGTCCGCGGCGCGCTGGAGCGCGTTGCCGGCCGCATTGACGTCCTCGCCGAAGCCTCGGACGGTATTGCAGCCGGCCAGACCGAAGCCCAGCCCCGCGAGCGCCAGCGCGGCAACTAGCCGCGCGATGACCTTCGATGCCGTCACGCGTTACCCCAGCTTGCGAATATCGACGAAGTGGCCTTCGATCGCCGCTGCCGCCGCCATCGCGGGGCTCACGAGGTGCGTACGGCCGCCCGCGCCCTGCCGGCCCTCGAAGTTGCGGTTCGACGTCGACGCGCAGCGCTCGCCCGGATCGAGCCGGTCGGCGTTCATCGCGAGGCACATCGAGCAGCCCGGCTCGCGCCATTCGAAACCGGCGTCCGTGAACACCTTGTCGAGCCCTTCGCGCTCGGCCTGCGCCTTCACGAGGCCCGAGCCCGGCACGACCATCGCGAGGCGCACGTTCGATGCGACGCGACGGTTCAGCTTCTTCACGACATACGCGGCCGCGCGGATATCCTCGATGCGCGCGTTCGTGCACGAACCGATGAAGATCTTGTCGACCTTGATCGACTCGATCGGCGTGTTCGGCTCGAGCGCCATATAGGCCAGCGCGCGCTCCATCGCGTCGCGCTTGACCGGATCCTTCTCGCGCTCGGGGTCCGGCACGCGACCGTCGATCGACGTGACCATTTCCGGCGACGTGCCCCACGTGACCTGCGGGACGATCTCGGCCGCGTTCAGCTCGACGACGCGGTCGAACTGCGCACCTTCGTCGGACTTGAACTCGCGCCAGTATTCGACGGCCTGGTTCCATTCCGCGCCGGTCGGCACGAACGGACGGCCCTTCAGGTAGTCGATCGTCGTATCGTCGACGGCGACCATGCCCGCGCGCGCGCCGGCTTCGATCGCCATGTTGCAGACGGTCATCCGGCCTTCCATCGTCAGCGCGCGGATCGTCGAGCCGCCGAATTCGATCGCGTAGCCCGTGCCGCCTGCCGTGCCGATCTTGCCGATGATCGCAAGCACGATGTCCTTCGCGGTACAGCCGCGCGGCAGCGTGCCTTCGACCTTCACGAGCATGTTCTTGCTCTTTTTCTGCAGCAGCGTTTGCGTCGCGAGCACGTGCTCGACTTCCGATGTGCCGATGCCGTGCGCGAGCGCGCCGAACGCGCCGTGCGTCGACGTGTGCGAATCGCCGCATACGATCGTCATGCCCGGCAGCGTCGCGCCCTGTTCCGGCCCGATGATGTGCACGATGCCCTGGCGCACGTCATTCATCTTGAACTGCGTGATACCGAACGCATCGCAGTTCGCATCCAGCGTGTCGACCTGCAGCTTCGAGACGGGATCGGCAATGCCGTGGCTGCGATCGGTGGTCGGGACGTTGTGGTCCGACACGGCCAGGTTCGCGCTGATGCGCCACACCGGACGGTGCGCGACGTTCAGCCCTTCGAATGCCTGCGGGCTCGTGACTTCGTGCAGCAGCTGACGGTCGATATAGAGCAATGCCGTGCCGTCGTCCTCGGTGTGGACGACGTGGGTGTTCCACAGTTTGTCGTAGAGAGTCTGTGCCATGGGTATGCGGGGTCGTTGTGACTACAAGCCTTACTGGTGCGATCGATTATGCCACGCAGAATGCGCCACGGCGCAGCGAAGACGAGAAAAAACCCATTAAAAACAGTGGTTTGGCTGGTAGTGCCAATACCTGTATCGGCATTACCAGCCAAATTGGGGCATCAGCCGTTCGGGTATTCGCGGCTGATCGGGTCGAGCCGCAGGATGCCGAGCCGCACACCCGCGCTACTCGGCAGGTAGAGATCGCGACGCCGCAACGCGGGCATCTGCGCGGCGGTGTCGTAGCGCACCGGCAGCGTCACCCCGGCCGGCGACGTGCTATCCGTCCGTGCCCGCATTCGCCGCGCACCGCTTCGCCGGATTCTCCGACGACTTCTCGACCCGGGTGTCTTTCTACGGCCCCGAAAGCGGCGAGCGCAACGAACGCGGCGCATGACGCGCGGCACGCACCGCGCTTTCCGTACGATCTCCTAGACTGTCTATTCGCAACGGGGCGGCGCACGGCCGACCTCCCCGTCATCACGATGCGGGCATCGCCCGACGCATCGGCCGGACAGGAGCACTGCATGCGATACGAGCTCTATTACTGGCCCGAGATCCAGGGCCGCGGCGAATACGTACGGCTCGCGCTGGAAGCGGCCGAGGCTGACTGTCGACGTCGCGCGGGAATCGGGGCGCGGCATGGGCATGTCGGCGATGATGCGCATGATGGACAGCACGAAGGCCGAGTGCGTGCCGTTCGCGCCGCCGTTCCTGAAAGCCGGCGACGTTGTCGTCGGGCAGACCGCGAACATCCTGCTGTTTCTCGGCGCGCGGCTCGGGCTCGCGCCCGACGACGAAGCCGGGCGGCTATGGGTGCATCAGCTCCAGCTGACCGTCGCGGATTTCGTCGTCGAGATCCACGACACGCATCACCCGATCGGCAGTGGCCTGTACTACGAGGACCAGAAGGCCGAGGCCGCCGAGCGCGCGGCCGATTTCCTCGAGCACCGGCTGCCGAAGTTCCTGGACTACTTCGATCGTGTGCTCGGCCAGAATCCGCACAAGAGCGGCTACATCGCGGGCAATGCGCTCAGTTACGCCGATCTGTCGATATTCCAGCTGATCGAAGGGCTGCGTTACGCATTCCCGAAAGCGATGAAGCGCGCGCAACACAAGGTTGCGGGACTCGTCGGCCTGCATGACCGCGTTGCGCAGCATCCTCCCGTCGCGCGCTATCTCGAGTCGGAGCGCCGCATCCCGTTCAACGACATGGGGATCTTCCGGCACTATCCGGAGCTGGACAAATAGCAGCGACTCAGGCGCCGACCGGCGTCTCGTGAAGGAGCGCCACCCAATCAGGCCATCCGCCTCGCGCAGGAACCCCGCCGTCGAGCGACGCACCGTGCGAAAACAGCGCGTCGACGCCCGTGTAATCGAGCACCGAACCCGACAGCGTGACCAGCGAGAAACCGGCGAAAGGCGCTTGAGCAGCGATGCGGGCCGCTCGGGTTCCGCGTGACCCGACAGCCCGCGCCCGATGCCGAAGTGCGGACTTCATCGGAGCCGGCCTCCGGCCCATGCCGGCTCCGATGACCGTAGCGCCGCGGCCCCGCGATCAGCGCGACTGGCCGTGCTGCGTCGTCGCCGCGTCGACGGCCTCGACCGAGCGCGTCAGCCACGGGCCGATATCCATCTCCTCGTACCGCACGAGCCGGCTCTTGCGCGCGCGGCGATACGCCCACCAGATCGCGACGAACAGCGGAATCCACACGTAGATCGACAGCACTTCCATCCAGTCGATGCGGGTCGCGAAGAACGCCTGGTAATCCTGCCCGAGCGAGATCACGATGCAGACCGCGATCGCGAACAGCGGCCCGAACGGGAACCACTTCGCGCGGTACGGCAACTGGTCGAGCCGGTAGCCCTGCTTCAGGAAACCCCTGCGAAACCGGTAATGGCAGACCGCAATGCCGAGCCATGCAATGAATCCAGTGATGCCGACCGTATTGAGCAGCCACAGGTAGATGCTCTGGTTATTGGTCAGCGACGTCAGGAAGCACAGCCCGCCCACCGCCATCGTCGCGTACAGTGCGTTGCGCGGCACGCCGCCCGGCGACAGCGTCGCGAACATCGCGGGCGCACGGCCTTCGGCCGCGAGGTTGTACAGCATCCGCGTGGCCGCATACGTGCCGGAGTTGCCGGCCGACAGCACGGCCGTCAGGATCACCAGGTTCATCGCGCCGGCGGCAAGCCGGAAGCCCGCATGGCTGAACACCAGCGTGAACGGGCTCACGCCGATGTCGGTCACGTCGCTCTTCAGCAGGTTCGGGTCGGTGTACGGCACCAGCAGCCCGATCACGAAGATCGCGAACACGTAGAACAGCATGATCCGCCAGAAGATCTGCTTCACCGCGCGCGGAATCGTCTTGCGCGGGTTTTCCGATTCGCCGGCCGTGATCCCGACGAGCTCGGTTCCAAGAAACGAGAAACCCGCGATCAGCGCGACGCTCATCATCGCGTGCACGCCGCCGACGAACGGCGCGTCGCCGATCCTGAAGTTGTGCAAGCCGACCGGATGCCCGTTGCCGAGCAGGCCGGCCGCGATCAACAGCCCGGCCGCGATGAACGCGATCACGGTGACGACCTTGATCAGCGAGAACCAGTATTCGGATTCGCCGAAGCCGCGCACGGACAACGTATTCAACAGGAAGATCAGCACGAGGAACCCGGCACCCCACCATACGCCCGGGATCTCCGGAAACCAGTAGCGCATCACGATCTGCCCGGCGACCAACTCGATCGCGATCGTCACGGCCCAGCTGTACCAGTAGGTCCAGCCGAGCGCGACGCCGAAGCCTTCGTCGACGTACTTCTCGCCGTAGACCGCGAACGAGCCCGACACCGGCATCAGCGCGGCCATCTCGCCGAGCCCGGTGACGACGAAGTAGACCATCAGCCCGATCGCGATATATGCGGCGATCGCGCCACCTGGCCCCGCCTGCGCAACCGACGCGCCCGACGCGACGAACAACCCCGTGCCGATCGAACCGCCGATCGCGATCATCGCGATGTGGCGGCTCTGCAGCCGGCGCTTGAGCACCGTCCCGGACGGTGCGGCCGTCTCCGCTGCCGCTTGCAAAGCATCCATAGTGTTCACCCTGATTGGATTCGGCGCGATCGATTTGATTCGGAATACCAATCGATCGCGCCGGTTATTCGCATCGAAACCGGCGCTGCCCGACGGGCCCGCGCATCCGATGCCGCCGGCCCGTACGCGCACTGCCCCGTCAGACGACGCTGCGCTTGATCGCCTGCAGCTCGGCCGTCGTCACGATCTTCTCGATCCGGAAGCGCGAACTTTCCAGCCACTCGTTCGCGATCCGCCGGTATTCGTCGAGATCCTCGCACGCGAGTCGCACGAGAAAATCGAACGTGCCGCTGACGAGCCAGCAATCGAGCACGGCCGGATTCGCCCGCATCTCGTCCTCGAACGGCGCCTGCGAACGCCCGTGATCGGCCAGCACGATCTGCGCGATCACGACGATCGGCTTGGTCGCGCGCGGCGCCTTGATCACCGCGCGGTAGCCTTCGATCACGCCGAGCGCCTCGAGCCGTTCCACGCGCGCCTGACACGGGCGCGGCGTGAGGTTCACGAGCTCCGACAGCTTCCGGTACGAGATCCGTCCGTCGGTGCGCAGGATGTCGAGGATCCGTAGATCGATCTTGTCGAGCTGCATCTTCTTGTCGGTCATCCGCGTTCGCTCCGGTCGGGTCGTGGCTGGTGCGCGGAGCGTCTCCTCCAGTTCCGCGCGGGGGCCACATTATCCGGCCGAAGCGGACGCGCGCCAATCGGCTAGAACCGCAGCGACAGGCAGGTCAGGCCGCCGTCCATCTTGCGGAACTCGCTCGTGTCGATCACGTGCAGCGGCAGCCCGAGCGAGCCGATCGCGTCGTGCACGCGCGGATAGCCGGCCGGCGTGATCAGCGTGCCGTTCACGCGCAGCGTGTTGCCCGCATATTCGTCGGCGGTCGAGATCGCGATCCGGCGATAGTCGGCGAACGCCGGATGTGCGGCCAGCGCCTCCGTCACGAGCAGCGTGTCGTCGCCGAGCGCGTTGACGACCGACTTCAGGTGCAGGCCGGCGCCGACCGGCACCGCGACGACCGAATAGCCGTAGCGCGACACCAGCGATTCGAACGCGGCGATGCCTTCGGCGTCGGTGCGGCTCGTCAGGCCGATGTAGAAGCGCTTGCCGACCAGCATCACGTCGCCGCCATCGAGACGGCCTGCCTGCATCGGCAGCAGGTCGCGATGCGCGCCGAGCGCCGCTTCGATATGCGCCGTCTCGCCGCGCCGTGCCGGCGCGCCGGGTCGCGTGATCACCGCGAATTCGGGCGTCACGACGGCGACGTCCTCGACGAAGTGCGAATCGGGGAACGCGTCCAGCGGCGGCAGCTCGGTCAGCTCGACGCCGAGCCCGCGCAGCGCGTCGCAGTATGCGTGGAACTGCGTGAGCGTCTTGTCGTAGTCCGGCGCACCGAGCACGGCGGTGGTGAGACCCGCGCCACAGGACGGCGCGGGACGGCGAACGATCGCTTGCGTGAATTGCATCGACTTCTCCATGGTCATCGCTTCCCCCATGCGGCGCACGGGGCAGCTGCGTTGTGTCCGGACCATTATCGGAAGCCAAATTGCGCAATTCGCGTCGATTTCGCGGGTGTCCGCAGCCGATCGCGTCGAATTGCATGCGCGATGCAGCGGATTCGGCAGGCCGCCTCCGACGGCGGCTCAAACGGCCGCCGAAGGTACCTGCGCGACGCGTCGCAACCGTTACGCGAGCGGTCGAACCCCATCTGCGCGCGCGGCCGGGTGCGGTGCAGAGCGGCGACAGTCCGCCAGTCGATGTCGACCGCGAGGTGGTCAGCCGGGAAATCGGGCGGGCTGTCGGCGCGCGGGAACGCGAGCCGCTGGCGCTGCAGGTATGCATCGTTCTTCGCGCAACCGGGCGCGGCCGCGATGTACATCACGTTGCTGTCCCCGCTGCCGCGATGCGCATCCTCGACCGCGTGCACGACGTCGCCATGCCAGAACACCGCATCGCCCGGCTCCATGTGCGGGATCGGCACCAGCGCGTCGAGCAGCAGCGCATGCCATTCCGGCAGGATCGACAACGCGCGGCCCGGACGTGCGCCGCACAGGTCATCGTCGGCGACGTCGTCCTGCAGCGCGCGCAGCACGACATACGCCATTGCGTTCGCGACTGGAATCAGCTGCAGCGTGCCGTCGCCGGGCCCTTGCGGCGTCAGCGCGGTCCAGCCCTGGAACGTGCGGAACATCGAGCACACGGCCGGCGACGGAATCTCCTCGACCTCCGGGCGGAACGCCGCGTCGAACGGATCGTAATCGCGCCACCGGCCGGCCAGCACGTGTCGGTAAACCTGCCGGAAATTCGCGCCGAGCCAGCGTTCGACCGAGCCGCCGTCGACGTGCGGCGACAGCCCGAGCGACGTCGAACCGGGCGGCCGGCGGCGGATCCGGTCCGCGTAGGCCGGCACCTGATCGGGATCGAAATGTGAGCGCGCGCCGTCCGCATGGCGCCACAGGCGGTTCAGGAACACGCGTGCCTGCGTGAGTGCCGGCGACTGGCGCGCGGCCACCTGCGGCTTCGACCAGTAGACGCCAAAGATCTGCGGCTTGCTCGACGCGAGGTTGCCGAAGTAGCGATCCTCCGCGCGCGCATGCAGACGCTCGGCAAAGCGGTTCGACTCCAGATAGGCGCCGATCTCGTCGTTCCAGTCGCGCGCCTGCCGCGCGTCGAACACCCCGCGGATCACCGCCGCGCCGCGCGTGCGGATCGCGGCAATCGCGCCCGGATCGACCGTGCCGTTCGCGATATCCGCGAATTGCAGCACCGGAATCACATCGTGGCCGTGCGCGTGCGCGCGGCGGATCGCGTCGACCTGTCGCGCGATGTCGCCCTCCAGTTCGCGGAACGTGGCCGCGTAGCCGGGCAGATCGGCGCGCAGCGCCTGTTTCGCCGCGCCAATCGCGACGGGCAGATCGTCAATCGTCAGGTGCATCGTTGTCTCCTCGCTGAATCGTGTCGTGACAAGTGCTCAGCGTACGGCCGCCGCGCGTCCTGCAACGACACTATTCAGCCAACAATCGATACAATCCTGACAACCGATATCATTCGGCCCGGTGACACGCCACGCATAGCTTGTTGCCGTCCGGGTCGCGGAAATACGCACCGTAATAGTCGGGGTGATAATGCGGCCGCAGCCCCGGCGGCCCTTCGCAGGTGCCGCCCTGCTGCAGTGCGAGCGCATGGCAGCGATCGACCTGCGCGCGCGTCTGCGCGGCGAACGCGATCGTATGGCCGTTGCCCGGTTCCGGCGTGCGGCCGTCGAGCGGGCGGCCGAAGAAGAACAGCGGACGGTCGGTATCGGCCGGCATCCAGCCCGACCAGCCGTCCGGCTCGCTGAACTTCAGACGCAGCCCGAGTGCCGAGAGCAGCGGCGCATAGAAGTCGTACGCGCGCGCGGTATCGCCGACACCCACGCAAACATGTGAAAACATGGCATCGCTCCGTCGTGACGAATGCTCACGATCATGCCACGGCGCGTTGTCTGCTCCCGCTGGAGGCCGCGATGAAACCGCAGTATGAGCACGTGATGTTCGCCCCCGGCTGTTCGATCCGCGTGTACCACCGCCAGCTCGCGCGCATTCCGTTCGAATGGCACCGCCATCCCGAATACGAACTGACGCTGACGCTCAACAGCCGCGGCCGGCGCTTCGTCGGCGATCACGTCGCCAGCTACGCGGACGAGGACCTGGTACTCGTACCGCCCAACCTGCCGCATACGTGGTCGTCGAACGCGCGCATCGATCGCGATGCGCCCGAAGTCGCGCTCGTCGTCTGGTTCGATGGCGACTGGGCGCGACGCATGGCCGACTGCTGCCCCGAGTACGCGCCGCTGCGCTCGCTGCTGCGGCGCGCGACGCCCGGGCTGAGCTTTGCAGCCGGCACGGCCCGCGCGATGCGCGCACGGCTGCCGCAGTTGCTCGATCCATCGCCGCGCATCCGCCTCGCGGCCGCACTCGACACGCTCGCCGATCTCGCGGAAGCCGGCGGCGAGCCGCTCGCCACCGCGCAGGCGTATGGCCGGCCCGCTGCACCAGCCACGTCCGTGGCCGCCGACGTCGCCGCGCCGGAGGCCGAACGCCTCGACCGCGTGCTCGATACGATCGACCGGCACTTCCACGAACCGCTGCGCGTCGACGCACTCGCCGCGGCGGCACACATGTCCGAACGCACGCTGCAGCGGCTCTTCGTGCGGCACCTCGGCGAAAGCGTCGGCCGCTACGTGCAGCGGCTGCGGCTCGCGCATGCGTGCCGGCATCTGGTCGGCACCGACTGGCCGATCGCGACGGTGGCCGTGCGCTGCGGCATTCCGAACGCGGCGAACTTCAACCGCCAGTTTCTTGCCGCGCGCGGGATGACACCGGGCGCATACCGGCAGTTCTTCGTGCAGCACGGCCACGCGCCCGATAACGGCGCGTCGCCGCTCGATACGCGGCCGCCGTCGCTGGAACACCGCACCGGATCGGGCCGGCTTCGGCCGCACAAATGAAAACACCCCGGCGGGATGACCCACCGGGGTGTCGAGGCGTTGCACCTGCCGGACGCGAGCGGCCTCGCGGCCGTTCGCGCCACGCACGACTTAACGTGCGCTGATCGGCTTCGCTTCGCGCGGCGTGTCGCCGATGAACAGCTGACGCGGACGGCCGATCTTCTGCTCGGGATCGGCAATCATTTCGTTCCACTGTGCGATCCAGCCGACCGTACGTGCCATTGCGAAGATACACGTGAACATCGACGTCGGGATGCCCAGCGCGCGCTGAACGATACCCGAGTAGAAGTCGACGTTCGGGTACAGCTTGCGCGACACGAAGTACTCGTCTTCCAGCGCGATCTTCTCGAGCTGCATCGCGAGCTTGAACAGCGGGTCGTCGTGCAGGCCCAGTTCGTTCAGCACTTCGTAGCACGTTTCGCGCATCAGCTTCGCACGCGGGTCGTAGTTCTTGTACACACGGTGACCGAAGCCCATCAGCTTCACGCCCGAATTCTTGTCCTTCACCTGCTTGATGAATTCGGGAATGTTGTCCGGCGAGCCGATCTGCTCGAGCATGTTCAGCGCGGCTTCGTTCGCACCACCGTGCGCCGGGCCCCACAGACAGGCGATACCGGCTGCGATACATGCAAACGGGTTCGCGCCCGACGAGCCGGCCAGACGGACGGTCGACGTCGATGCGTTCTGCTCGTGATCGGCGTGCAGGATCAGGATACGGTCGAGTGCGCGGACGAGCACGTCGTTGACCTTGTACTCTTCGCACGGGTTCGAGAACATCATGTGCATGAAGTTCGCGCTGTACGACAGCTCGTTCTTCGGATACACGAACGGCTGGCCGATGCTGAACTTGTACGCCATCGCGACGAGCGTCGGCAGCTTCGCGATCATGCGGATCGCCGACACTTCGCGGTGACGCGGGTCGTTGATGTCGAGCGAGTCGTGATAGAACGCCGACAGTGCGCCGACGGCCGCCACCAGCACTGCCATCGGGTGCGCATCGCGACGGAAGCCGCGGAAGAAGAAGTGCATCTGCTCGTGCACCATCGTGTGCTTCGTGACGGTGTCGACGAATTCCTTCTTCTGCGCTGCATTCGGCAGTTCACCCTTCAGCAGCAGATAGCAGGACTCGAGGAAGTCCGCGTTTTGCGCGAGGTTGTCGATCGGGTAGCCGCGGTACAGCAGTTCGCCCTTGTCGCCGTCGATGTACGTGATCGCCGAATTACAAGCTGCCGTCGACATGAAGCCCGGGTCATACGTGAACTTGCCGGTCTGGCCGTACAGCTTGCGGATGTCGATTACGTCCGGGCCCATCGTGCCCTTGTAGATCGGCATTTCGACGCTCGGCGAGTTGTCGCTGAACGATAGCGTGGCTTTAACATCAGACGGAGTCATGGCACATCCTCAATCGAAATAAAGAAACGGGATTCGATAACGGGCGTAACGCGTTACACGTTGCGCAGCATCTCCAACAGCCGGTGAATATCCGGGCTGTCTAGGTCGCCTTCTGGTTCCTTGCGCGCGAGGAGCAAGTCCATCAGGTCGTTGTCGCTCAGATCGAGCAGGCGCGACAACGCGCCTACGTCTGCATCGGTGAGGTCATGCTCGTATCTGCCGAAGAACCGTTCGAAAACGATGTCGTTCTCCAGCAGACCCCGTCGCGCGCGCCAGCGAAGGCGCGCGCGACGGTGCGGGTCGGATTGATGCGAATCGTCGCTCATACGACCTTAAACCGCGCGGCGAACCATCAGTTCCTTGATCTTGCCGATCGCCTTCGTCGGGTTCAGGCCCTTCGGGCAAACGTCGACGCAGTTCATGATCGTGTGGCAACGGAACAGACGGTACGGATCTTCCAGGTTGTCGAGACGCTCGCCGGTGGCGGTGTCGCGGCTATCCGCGATGAAGCGGTAAGCCTGCAGCAGGCCGGCCGGGCCGACGAACTTGTCCGGGTTCCACCAGAAGCTCGGGCACGACGTCGAGCAGCTCGCGCACAGAATGCACTCGTACACGCCGTCGAGCTCGTCGCGTTCTTCCGGCGACTGGAGGCGCTCCTTCTCCGGCGGCGGCGCGTCGTTGATCAGGTACGGCTTGATCGAGTGATACTGGTTGAAGAAGTGCGTCATGTCGACGATCAGGTCGCGCACGACGGGCAGGCCCGGCAGCGGGCGCAGCACGATCTTCTGCGGCAGGTCGTTCAGGTTCGTCAGGCACGCGAGACCGTTCTTGCCGTTGATGTTCATCGCGTCCGAACCGCACACGCCCTCACGGCACGAGCGGCGGAACGACAGCGTCTCGTCCACTGCCTTCAGCTTGACCAGTGCGTCGAGCAGCATGCGTTCATGCTTGATCTCGAGCTCGTACGTCTGCATGCGCGGTGCCGCGTCCTTGTCCGGATCGTAGCGGTAGACTTCAAAAATGCGTTTTGCCATTTCGGATTCCTTTGACTCGGCTTAGAACGTGCGCGGCTTCGGCGGCACGGATTCGACCGTCAGCGGCTTCATTTGAACCGGCTTGTAGTCGAGGCGATCGCCTTCGCTGTACCACAGCGTGTGGCGCAGCCAGTTGTCGTCGTCGCGGTGTTCGTAATCGCTGTGTGCGTGCGCGCCACGGCTTTCCTTGCGCGCTTCCGCCGACACCATCGTCGCGCGGGCCACTTCGATCAGGTTCTCCAGCTCGAGCGCTTCGACGCGCGCGGTGTTGAACACCTTCGACTTGTCCTTCAGGTGGATGTTTTCCACGCGGGCCTTCAGGTCGGCCATCTGCTCGACACCTTCCTTGAGCAGCGCCGACGTGCGGAACACGCCTGCATGCTTCTGCATCGTCGAACGGATGTCGTTCGCGACGTCCTGCGTGTACTCGCCCGAGCTCGACTTCTCGAGCTTCGCCAGGCGTGCCAGCGAGAATTCGCCTGCATCAGCCGGCAGCGGCTTGTGTTCCTTCTGGTTCTTCACGTGCTCGACGATGTGGTTGCCGGCCGCACGGCCGAACACCACGAGGTCCAGCAGCGAGTTCGTGCCGAGACGGTTCGCGCCGTGCACGGACACGCACGAGCATTCGCCCACTGCGTAGAAGCCGTTGACCGGTTCCTTGTGATCGCGCGACGTGCCGACGACCTGACCGTGGATGTTGGTCGGGATGCCGCCCATCTGGTAGTGGATCGTCGGGACGACCGGGATCGGCTCCTTGATCGCATCGACGTTCGCGAACTTCAGCGCGATTTCGCGGATCGACGGCAGACGCTTCATGATCGTCTCTGCGCCGATGTGCGACAGGTCGAGCAGCACGTGGTCCTTGTTCGGACCGACGCCGCGGCCTTCCTTGATTTCCTGGTCCATCGAACGCGACACGAAGTCACGCGGCGCCAGATCCTTCAGCGTCGGTGCGTAGCGCTCCATGAAACGCTCGCCGTTCGCATTGCGCAGAATGCCGCCTTCGCCGCGCACGCCTTCGGTGATCAGCACGCCCGCACCGGCCACGCCGGTCGGGTGGAACTGCCAGAACTCCATGTCCTGCAGCGCGATGCCCGAGCGGGCTGCCATGCCGAGGCCGTCGCCGGTGTTGATGAACGCGTTGGTCGATGCCGCGAAGATCCGGCCTGCGCCGCCCGTCGCGAACAGCGTCGTCTTGCCTTCCATGATGTAGACGTCACCCGTCTCCATCTCGAGGGCCGTCACGCCCAGCACGTCGCCGTCGGCGTCGCGGATCAGGTCGAGCGCCATCCACTCGACGAAGAACTGCGTCTTCGCTTCGACGTTCTGCTGGTACAGCGTGTGCAGCAGCGCGTGACCGGTACGGTCGGCAGCCGCGCAAGCGCGCTGGACGGGCTTCTCGCCGTAGTTCGCGGTGTGGCCGCCGAACGGACGCTGGTAGATCGTGCCGTCGGCGTTACGGTCGAACGGCATGCCGAAGTGTTCCAGTTCGTACACGACGTTCGGTGCTTCGCGGCACATGAACTCGATCGCGTCCTGGTCGCCGAGCCAGTCGGAACCCTTGATCGTGTCGTAGAAGTGGAAGTGCCAGTTGTCTTCGCTCATGTTGCCGAGCGAGGCGCCGATGCCGCCCTGCGCGGCCACCGTGTGCGAACGCGTCGGGAACACCTTCGACAGCACGCCGACCGACAGGCCCGCGCGCGACAGTTGCAGCGCTGCGCGCAAGCCCGAGCCGCCCGCGCCGACGATCACCACGTCGAACTTGCGGCGCGGCAGGGAAGTTTTGATTGCAGCCATTCTTTACACTCTCCAGAGAATCTGCGCGGCGTAGCCCGCACATGCGAGCAGCCAGACGATGGTCAGCGATTGCAGCAGCAGGCGCACACCGACGGGCTTCACGTAGTCCATCCAGATGTCGCGCACGCCGACCCATGCGTGGTAGAAGAGGGAAAGCAGCGTCACGAAGGTCGCGAGCTTCATCCATTGTGCGGAGAAGATCGATGCCCAGCCTTCGTACGAGAAATCATGCGCGCCGAAGAACAGGACGAGCAGAATGACCGTGTAGACCGCCATGATCGTGGCGGTGACGCGCTGCGCAAGCCAGTCGCGCAGACCATAATGAGCGCCGACGACGAGGCGCTTCGAGCCGATTCGGTTGTTGGCTGCCATTTTCTTAGAATGCTCCGAACAGTTTGAGTGCCATGGCGATCGTCAGGGCGATCGAGACGACAAAGACGACGACTGCCGTCCGCTTGCCGCCTTCCTTCGTGACGGCGTCGTGGTTGACGTCCATCAGCAGGTGGCGAATGCCGGCGCAGAAATGGTGGAAGAACGCCCACGACAGCGCGAGGACGATCAACTTGACGACGATGTTGGAGAGGAAAGCCTTGAAGACTTCGAAGCTGAGCTCGGAGGTGAGGCTCTGGTCGAAGAGGAACAGCAGGAACGGCAGGAACAGGAACAGCAGCGCGCCGCTGATTCGATGGAGGATCGACAATATCGCTGCCAGCGGCATGCGGTATTTCATCGTGATATCGCCGAATCCGATGTTCCGGTATTCCGGCCTCGGCTTTCTTACTGCGTCAGTCATGCTAGACCCCTACTATGTTGTCACACTAATCCGCAATTTTAGCGCCTTTTTATATCGCGCTGCAGCGAAAGTCTGCTCTGGATCGTTACGCGAACGAGAATAAAGGCGGCCCGAAACGTGCTACGTGAAGGTGGGAAACCCGCATGCACGCTGCTTGTGCCGATACGTCGTCAGCTCAAGTCATTCTGATAGTAATACCCGGTTGTGACATACCAGCCGCGTCGCACTTCCACTGGCCGGTCGCCATATGTATAGGACACGCGCTCGACCGAAAGCAATGGGAAACCCGCCGGCACGTGCAGCAGGTCGGCCACGGCCGGCTCCGCCGCCACGGCGCGGATCTTTTCCGTCGCGCGGATCATCCGCGTGCCGAACTCCGTCTCGAACATCGCGTAGAGCGGCCCCTTGTACTCGCTGAGCCGCTCGAACGTGAGCCCCCGGAACATCGCGCCCGGCAGCCAGATTTCGTCGAGCACCGTCACTTCGCTGTCGAATTCCAGCAGGCGCCGCACCTGCACGACCGGATCGGCCGGCTTCAGGTCGAGTTGCCGCGCGATCTCGGCCGGCGCGCGCAGGCGCCGGCATTCGAGCAGGCGGCTCACGTGCGGGTGCTCGGCACCGTCGTCGGCCAGCAAACGAAGGAAGCGGAACTGCGCGCGATCTTCGTTGTGCGTTGCAACAAAAGTACCCTTGCCCTGCCGGCGAACCACGAGGTTTTCGGCGGCCAGTTCGTCAATCGCCTTGCGAACGGTGCCCTGGCTGACCTTGTAACGGGCCGCAAGCTCCACTTCGCTCGGGATGATCTCGCCCGGCTTCCATTCACCGGTTTCGAGACTTTGCGTGATCAATGACTTGATCTGCTGGTATAACGGACTGAAAGTCGGCGACGGAGAAGCGGCAGGCGTCGGCACGGAATCGCCCGCGCCCGGCTGCCCTTGGCTGCCTGCGCCGGTCGGATTCGCGTTGTTCGCCTGGTTCGATGTCATGGCGCGCATTTCATCACAAACCGCGCTTTTTCGTCCACTCAAATTCCGCAAAACATCTGTCTTATATAAGACATATGATACCGTTGACTTTGGGCCCGACGGCTCCTACACTCCGGGGCGAGCAAGGGTTCGCAGGTGCAAATACGCGTCCCCGGCTACGTGCCACGGCCGTCTCCAGGTTCACCGCGTCTGCCTTTCGCGAGTCCCCAGCCCTGCTTCAATGCAACGCTACGCATAACGCGCATAGAATGGCGTTTTTGCCTCGCGTCCACCGCTTCACCCGTCCTGGAGATTTTCAATGGCTAAGCCCGCAAAGCGCGTTGCCGTCACCGGCGCCGCAGGTCAAATCGCTTACTCCCTGCTGTTCCGCATCGCGAACGGCGACCTGCTCGGCAAGGACCAGCCGGTCATCCTGCAACTGCTCGACCTCCCGCAAGCCCAAGCCGCCGTCAAAGGCGTCGTGATGGAACTCGACGATTGCGCGTTCCCGCTGCTCGCGGGCGTCGTGATCACCGATGATCCGAAGGTTGCATTCAAGGATGCAGACGTCGCACTGCTGGTCGGCGCACGTCCGCGCTCGAAGGGCATGGAGCGCAAGGACCTGCTGTCGGCAAACGCCGAGATCTTCACGGTCCAGGGCGCCGCACTGAACGAAGTCGCGAGCCGCGACGTCAAGGTGCTGGTCGTCGGCAACCCGGCAAACACCAACGCATACATCGCAATGAAGTCGGCTCCGGATCTGCCGAAGAAGAACTTCACGGCCATGCTGCGCCTCGACCACAACCGTGCGCTGTCGCAACTGGCAGCCAAGTCGGGCAAGCCGGTCGCATCGATCGAGAAGCTCGCAGTGTGGGGCAACCACTCGCCGACGATGTACCCGGACTTCCGCTTCGCGACCGTCGAAGGCGAATCGCTGCTGAAGCTGATCAACGACGACGTGTGGAACCGCGACACGTTCATCCCGACCGTCGGCAAGCGCGGCGCGGCGATCATCGAAGCGCGCGGCCTGTCGTCGGCCGCATCGGCAGCCAACGCGGCGATCGACCACGTCCGTGACTGGGTGCTCGGCACGAACGGCAAGTGGGTTACGATGGGTATCCCGTCGGACGGCTCGTACGGCATCCCTGAAGACATCATCTACGGCGTGCCGGTCGTTTGCGAAAACGGCGAGTACAAGCGTATCGAAGGCCTGGAAATCGACGCGTTCTCGCGCGAGAAGATGGACGGCACGCTGGCCGAGCTGCTCGAAGAGCGCGACGGCGTCGCTCACCTGCTGAAGAACTAAGCAGGGATGCACTGCCGGGCCGCCTGCGGGCGGCCCGGTCACGGCATGGGCGGCGGGGCATGCATGCGCCGCCGCCCGATCCGATCCGGGCACGTTTTGCCGCACCAGGCGCCCCGCGCGCCGGCCCAGAACGCGCCCGAATCCGATTTTCTCCACGTTGCCCGCTTCCTGGACGTAGAAGAGATGTCCGCGCTCACTCCTGCACAAGTGCTGTACGACGGGGCGTCCCCGCCCGCGATCCTGCCCTGCTGCGATCACTACGCGGGCAGCGAGAAGCTGATGCGCAAGTCGCTCGCGCTCCAGGCCGAGCTCGGCCCCGTATTCGACATTACGCTCGACTGCGAGGACGGCGCGGCCGTCGGCCAGGAGGCCGCGCACGCGCAGCTCGTCGCCGAATTCCTCGGCAGCGCCGAAAACCGCTTCGGGCGGGTCGGCGTACGCATCCACGATTTTTCCCATTCCCACTGGCGCGACGACGTGCGCATCGTGTTGCGCGCCGCCCGTGCGCCGGCCTACATCACGCTACCGAAGATCGCGAGCGCCGCCGACGCAGCCGAGATGGTCGCGTTCATCGAAGGCACGCGCCGCGAGCTCGGCCTCGCGCAACCGATTCCGGTCGACGTGCTGGTCGAGACGCACGGCGCGCTCGCGCAGGCGGCCGCCCTCGCCGCGCTGCCGCTGGTCGGCACGCTGAGCTTCGGGCTGATGGACTTCGTGTCCGCGCATCATGGCGCGATCCCCGATGCGGCGATGCGCTCGCCCGGCCAGTTCGACCACCCGCTCGTGCGCCGTGCGAAGCTGGAAATCGCCGCGGCCTGCCACGCACACGGCAAGACGCCGTCGCACAACGTGACGACCGAAGTACGCGACATGAGCGTCGTGGCCGGCGATGCACGCCGCGCGCGCGACGAATTCGCGTTCACGCGGATGTGGAGCATCCACCCCGCGCAGGTTCGCCCGATCGTCGACGCGTTCGCACCGCGCACCGACGAAGTCGAGCTGGCCACCGGGATCCTGCTGGCCGCACAGGCGGCCGACTGGGGCCCGACGCGCCACGGCGATACCTTGCACGACCGCGCGAGCTACCGCTATTACTGGTCGGTGCTGCGCCGCGCGCGGGCGACCGGCCAGCCCGTGCCGGCCGAGGCCACCCCGCTGTTCGGCCCGAGCGCGGCCGGAGTGGCCCGGTGACCACGCCGACACACGGATTTCATCGAATCCCCGGAGCGTGAACCCGATACAGGTTTGCGAAACGACAAAAAACGTAACGGAGCCCGAAAACCTGAAATATGCGTGGCCAAATAGGTGAAAATAGCGGCCGCTGCGCGCTTCCGGGGCGCGTGCAGTTTCAAACCGGCCGGCGGATGCCGGCCCTTGTCAACTGATTATCGAAAGGTTCTGACTCCATGAAGAAACTCCTGATCGCTACCGCCATCGGCGCATTGTCCGCCACGATGCTGGTGTCGGCTCCGAGCGCGTTCGCCCAGGGTACGACCACGACCGCGAAGAAGACGGCCAAACGCCCGGCGCCGGCCAAACGCATCATCCCGCGCAGCAAGAAAGCCCAGGCGCGTGCCGCTGCCAAGGTCGATCCGGTGCCGGACGGCGCGGTCAAGTGGTCGTGCAAGGACGGTCTGTCGTTCGATCTCGCCGGCGACATGAAGCGCGACCAGGTCGTCACGGTTCACTGGGCGAAGAAGAACTACAAGCTGCCGCGTCAGGCCACGACGACGGGCGCCGATACGTTCTACGATCCGGCCAACGGCTTCAAGCTGATCGTGATCCCGACCAAGGCGATGCTGTTCACCGACGCGAACGGCGGCGAGCGTCTCGCCGACGAGTGCGTGACGCCGGAAATGGCGCAAGGCGCCGCAGCGCCGACGCAGTCGAACGAGCTGAAGCCGGCCACGAACTAAGCGCGTCTCCCAGACCCTCGATGTCCGCCCCCGTCTCCAACGTCCGCCCTGCGCCGGATTCGGTACTCGTCGATATCGTCGACTACGTGCTGAACACCGGCATCGACAGCGCGCTCGCGCTGGAGACGGCGCGTCATTGCCTGATCGACACGCTCGGATGCGGACTCGAGGCGCTGTCCTACCCTGCCTGCACCAAGCTGCTCGGCCCCGTCGTGCCCGGCACGATCGTACCGAACGGTGCGAAGGTGCCCGGCACGTCCTTCCAGCTCGATCCCGTCCAGGCCGCTTTCGACATCGGCGCGATGATCCGCTGGCTGGACTTCAACGACACCTGGCTCGCCGCCGAATGGGGCCACCCGTCCGACAATCTCGGCGGGATCCTGGCGACGGCCGACTGGCTGTCCCGCACGGCCGTCGCGGCCGGCAGGAAGCCGCTTGCCATGCGCGACGTGCTCGTCGCGATGATCCAGGCCCACGAAATCCAGGGCTGCCTGGCACTCGAGAATTCATTCAATGCCGTCGGGCTCGACCACGTGCTGCTCGTGAAGGTCGCGTCGACGGCTGTCGTCGGGCGCCTGCTCGGGCTCACGCGCGACGAGCTGATCAACGCGGTGTCCAACGCGTTCGTCGACGGCCAGTCGCTGCGCACCTATCGTCATGCGCCGAACACCGGTTCGCGCAAATCGTGGGCGGCAGGCGACGCCACGTCCCGCGCGGTGCGCCTCGCGCTAATCGCGAAAACGGGTGAAATGGGCTACCCGTCGGCGCTCACCGCAAAAACCTGGGGCTTCTACGACGTGCTGTTCGACGGGAAGCCGTTCCGCTTCCAGCGTCCGTACGGCACCTACGTGATGGAGAACGTGCTGTTCAAGATCGCGTTCCCCGCCGAATTCCATGCACAGACGGCCGCCGAGGCCGCGCTGCAGCTGCACGCGCAGCTCGCTGCCGCGGGCCGCACGACCGACGAGATCAGCCGGATCACGATCCGCACGCACGCGGCCGCGATCCGCATCATCGACAAGCAGGGCCCGCTCGCCAATCCGGCCGACCGCGACCACTGCATCCAGTACATGGTCGCCGTGCCGCTGCTGTTCGGCCGGCTGACCGCGGCCGACTACGAGGATTCGGTCGCCGCCGACCCGCGCATCGACGCGCTGCGCGCGAAAACGGTGTGCGTCGAGGACCCGCAGTTCACGAAGGATTACCATGACCCGGCCAGGCGATCGATCGCGAATGCGCTGACGATCGAATTCGCGGACGGATCGAAGCTTGCCGAAGTGACGGTCGAATACCCGATCGGCCATCAGCGACGCCGTGCAGACGGCATCCCGCTCCTGGTCGAAAAATTCAGGACCAACCTCGCCCGCCGTTTCCCGGCAAAGCAGCAACAAGCGATTCTCGACGTGTCGCTGGATCAGGCAAAGCTCGAAGCGATGCCGGTCGATGAGTACGTCGACTTGTATGTGATATAGCCGTCAAATACGAGACTCTTTGTTTCCTAGCCTTAAACCCAGGAAAATCACCATGGCCCACAATCTCCACAAGACCCTCAAGGAATTCGACAGCGGTTCCGGCAAAGGCAAGTTCTACTCGCTGCCGCAGCTCGGCAAGGAACTGAAGACGAAGATCGAGCGCCTGCCGGTGTCGATCCGTATCGTGCTCGAGTCCGTGCTGCGCAACTACGACGGCAAGAAGATCACCGAAGAGCACATCGAGCAGCTGGCGAACTGGAAGCCGACCGCGAAGCGCGTCGACGAGATTCCGTTCGTGGTGTCGCGTGTGGTGCTGCAGGACTTCACGGGCGTGCCGCTGCTCGCCGACATCGCGGCCATGCGCGGCGTCGCGGAGCGCACGGGCAAGAATCCGAAGAAGATCGAGCCGCTGGTCCCGGTCGATCTCGTCGTCGATCACTCGGTCCAGATCGACTACTTCCGCCAGAAGGACGCGCTCGACCTGAACATGAAGCTGGAATTCCAGCGCAACAACGAGCGCTACCAGTTCATGAAGTGGGGCATGCAGGCGTTCGACACGTTCAAGGTCGTGCCGCCGGGCGTGGGCATCGTCCACCAGGTGAACCTCGAGTATCTGGCACGCGGCGTCCACAAGAAGGCGGACGGCGGCGACACCGTGTACTACCCGGACACCCTCGTCGGCACGGACAGCCACACGACGATGATCAACGGCATCGGCGTGGTCGGCTGGGGCGTGGGCGGCATCGAGGCTGAAGCCGGCATGCTCGGCCAGCCGGTGTATTTCCTGACGCCGGACGTCGTCGGCGTCGAGCTGAAGGGCAAGCTGCGCGAAGGCGTGACGGCAACCGACCTGGTGCTCACGATCACCGAAATGCTGCGCAAGGAGAAGGTCGTCGGCAAGTTCGTCGAATTCTTCGGCGAAGGCACGAAGTCGCTGTCGCTGCCGGACCGCGCAACGATCGGCAACATGGCGCCGGAATACGGCGCGACGATGGGCTTCTTCCCGGTCGACGAAAAGACGATCGACTACTTCGAAGGCACGGGCCGCACGAAGGCCGAAATCGCCGCGTTCGAGAACTACTTCAAGGCACAGAAGCTCTTCGGCATTCCGAAGGCCGGTGACATCGACTACACGAAGACGGTGACGCTGGATCTCGCGACGGTCGCACCGTCGCTGGCCGGCCCGAAGCGCCCGCAGGACCGTATCGAAATCGGCAACGTCAAGTCGACGTTCACCGACCTGTTCTCGAAGCCGGTCGCGGAAAACGGCTTCGCGAAGAAGGCGGAAGATCTGGGCACGCAGTACACGACGAGCAATGGCGTCGACGTGAAGAACGGCGACGTGCTGATCGCCGCGATCACGTCGTGCACGAACACGTCGAACCCGAGCGTGCTGCTGGCTGCCGGCCTGCTCGCGAAGAAGGCCGTCGAAGCCGGCCTGACCGTCGCGCCGCACATCAAGACGTCGCTCGCGCCGGGATCGCGCATCGTCACCGAATACCTGACGAAGACGGGCCTGCTGCCCTACCTCGCAAAGCTCGGTTTCGAAGTCGCGGCCTACGGCTGCACGACCTGTATCGGCAACGCGGGCGACCTGACGCCGGAACTGAACGAAGCGATCACGAAGAACGACATCGTCGCGGCAGCCGTGCTGTCCGGCAACCGTAACTTCGAAGCGCGTATCCACCCGAACATCCGCGCGAACTTCCTCGCATCGCCGCCGCTCGTCGTCGCGTACGCGATCGCCGGCAACATCACGCGCGACCTGATGACCGAGCCGGTCGGCAAGGGCAAGGACGGTTACGACATCTACCTCGGCGACATCTGGCCGACGAGCGACGAAGTCCATGCGCTGCTGAAGTTCGCGCTCGACCCGAAGAAGTTCGAGGACAACTACTCGAAGCTGACCAAGAAGGGCGACCTCTGGAGCAAGATCGAGGGCGAGACGGGCCAGGTCTACGACTGGCCGAAGTCGACCTACATCGCGGAGCCGCCGTTCTTCGGCCACGACTTCTCGATGGAGCCGGCCGCATCGATCCCGACGGTCAAGGGCGCGCGCGCGCTGGGCATCTTCGGCGACTCGGTCACGACCGACCACATCAGCCCGGCGGGCTCGATCAAGGAAGACTCGCCGGCAGGCAAGTGGCTGAAGGAGAACGGCGTGCAGAAGGCCGACTTCAACAGCTACGGCTCGCGCCGCGGCAACCACGACGTGATGATGCGCGGCACCTTCGCGAACGTCCGGATCAAGAACCTGATGATCCCGGCGAAGGCGGACGGCACGCGCGTCGAAGGCGGCCTGACGATCCACCAGCCGAGCGGCGAACAGCTGTCGATCTACGATGCGGCGATGAAGTACGTCGACGCCGGCACGCCGACCGTCGTGTTCGCGGGTGAAGAGTACGGCACGGGCTCGTCGCGCGACTGGGCCGCAAAGGGCACGCAGTTGCTCGGCGTGAAGGCCGTGATCGCACGCAGCTTCGAACGCATCCACCGCTCGAACCTCGTCGGCATGGGCGTGCTGCCGCTGCAGTTCAAGGGCTCGGACAGCGTGCAGTCGCTCGGCATCACTGGCGAAGAGACCTACGACATCGAAGGCCTCGGCGACGACTTCAAGCCGCAGCAGGACGTCACGCTCGTGATCCACCGCAAGAACGGCGAAACGATCCGCGTGCCGGTGCTGCTGCGCATCGATACGCCGATCGAAGTCGACTACTACAAGCACGGCGGGATCCTGCCGTTCGTGCTGCGCTCGCTGCTCGCAGCGTAAGCGTCCGCCTTTGCAGGTGCCGCAGCCGCCTCGCGGTGGCTGCGGCCGATTTGGTGCCCGACCTCGTGTCGGGCTTTTTTTTGCATGCTGGTCGGCGGGTGGCCGGCGCAGCGTCGATCGCGCGGCGGCGCCCCGCATTCGTGCGGGACGTCACCCGCCGACAGCCGGCTCGCGCGTCACGCCGCCTTGCTAGTTCGCGCCTTCGCGCCCGCGGAGGAACCTGATCGCGCGTTCTTCTTCAGATGCGCGCGGTTGTAGTCGATCGCCGCGCGAACGAGGCGCTTCAGCGCCCGCTTGTCGAGCCTGTCGCCTTCGAGTAAATCGATCGCACGGCGCGCATTGCCTTCAAGGCCCGCGTTGAACAACCCGTCGGGATCGGGAAGGTGCGCGCCATGCATGAACGTCAGCTTCACCTTGCCCTTGTGCGCATTCGCGACCGCAATCATCCCGTCGCACGACCACACGGGGCTGCCCATCCACTTCCATTCCTCGACGATGCCGTCGTTGACCGCGAGAATCGTATCGCGCAACTCCGCGAACGTCTTGCCGCGCCAGTCGGCGATCCCGGCGATCAATGCGTCGATGCGGGCCGACGCGTTCAGGTCCAGGGCGGATGTGCTCATGCCCCGGCGTCCCGGTCTTCATCAGGACGCGCCAACACCTGTTCAAGCGACCCAAGAAATTGCACCCATCCGTGCTGCGCACCGCGGTATGCCTGCTCCTGGTCCGTGCGGAAGCCGGCCTGCTCCATCCGCAACAGCGTGCCGCGTGGCGTCGGCGTGAGCGTCCAAGTGACGACGCTTTCGAGGCCATAGGCGGCCCACGTATAGGAAAGCACCCGCTGCGGCTCGATCGTCAGCACCGTGCAGTCGACCGCACCCCAGTCCGCGCGAAAGCTGAACGCGCGGCCCGCAACCGGCTCGAAATCGCTCTTCATCAGCCATGCCTCGATCAGGTGCGGCTGCGTGAGCGCGCGCCAGATCCTCTCCGGCGGATGCGGCAGTTCCCGTTCGACGACGACAGTACGCGTTTCAGTAGTGGCCTGATTCATTGATCCATCCTTTTCAACAGATCCTCGAGAGCGTCGAACCGGTTCTGCCAGGAGCCGGCCATCTGGCTGGTCCAGTCGATCAACGGAGTCAGTGCCTGCGGCTGCGCGCTGTAGTGCGTCTGCCGGCCTTCGTGGCGGTCGCTCACGAGCCCGGCCTGCTTCAGTACGCCCAGATGCTTCGATACCGCCGGCTGCGACACGCCTGCATGGGCCGTCAGCGCAGCCACCGTCAGCTCGCCCTCCTCGCACAGCCGCTCGAAGAGCGCGCGGCGCGTCGGATCGGCGAGTGTCCGGAACAGCATGTCGTGAGCGTTTTGCATGAGTTAATTCATAACTCGATGGTTATTGATTGAAAGATAGCGGCCAGCCAGCGAGTGTCAAGGAGGAATTTCGCGGATATTCACGACCGTGGCGACGGAGCCGGTTGCAGGAAGGCTGAGAGAAAAACCCACACCGCCCATCGGGAATCCAGTACTTGTTCTAATTCTTATTCAATCGCCGCGCGCTCGATTCCACGCCATGCATCAAGCAACCTCATCATCGGGCTTCCATACGTCGCAGTTGTCGGAAAAAGTCATCTTCCACCAAGTTACGCCTCAAGTACGAGCCGCCCACCTGGATCAGAAACAGCAAGACGAACCCGCCGATACAGGCCCAGAACCACCCAGGGGATGCGTTGAGGGCATTCAGTCCGACCATGACCACGCCCAGCCAACAACTCCCGGCCACGGTGACAGACAAGCTAAGCAGACGCGCATAACCTGCATCGACGCGAGGCACAGGTACGAGTTCGGTTCCAACCAGGTTCAGCCGCACCTTTTGGGCGCTAGCAGACGCAACCAGTTGCGCGCCCTGGCCATGCGCGACCATCTGTGCCGCGAGCGCCTGAAGCAAGAGCGCATTTACCGGCCCCGGCTTGCCGATCGCGCGATCGACGTCGTGCACCGGCAGTTCCAGCCTTGCATCGTCGATGGCGCCGAGCGTTGCATGACGCCCCTGGGACGGAAGATCACTTATCCATGCGTGCCGGATGCGCCGGCGCGGCGTCTGCTCCGACGCCAGCAGCGTTTCCACCACGGAATCGGACGGCATCGCAATCGGGCGGAATAAGCGGGCCTGTGGCCGGACTGTTCCCTTGAGGCTCGCGACTACGCGCGGCGACGTAAGCAACATCGCCACGGCGGCCTCGGACCAGGCCGGCTCCGTGCCCTCCGCATGTAGTTGGCAGCCCAGCAATAGCCGGAAATCGGACGTGCATTCCTTGTCGAACCACGTCTCGATATTTGCCTGCTTCGCACCGAATGGCACCCACCCGAACTGCACGAGATCGGGCAGGTACAGTTTCCTCCAGACCGCTCGGAGCTCGGTCAGATCGTCCTTGTCGGCGGATTGCAGGATCACGTCGACCGCATGACCCGACGCATCATGATGCGCGAGGCTGGCCGAGAACCGGCTCATCAGTTGCTCCAGTACCATCGCGAGCCGCGATACGCCTGTCGAACCTTCCGTATCCGGCAAAGGCAGGATCTTGCCTGGGTTGATCGGCGCGCTGCCCTCCAGGCCAAGCAGACGTTCGCCCAACTCGGGCTCGGGCGTCAACGCGATGCTATCGACGATCACCACGTGAGCTTGCGCCCATTGCCGCCACGTCGCCCGCTCGCTGCGGCACAGGAAATTCCACCAGTCGACCCGCTCGATCCAATCCTCGTAGCCGGAATAGAT
Organism: Burkholderia sp. WTPI3; assembly: GCF_021483755.1. Taxonomy (NCBI): domain Bacteria; kingdom Pseudomonadati; phylum Pseudomonadota; class Betaproteobacteria; order Burkholderiales; family Burkholderiaceae; genus Burkholderia; species Burkholderia sp. WTPI3. The sequence continues at coordinate 68,081 of NZ_JAGIXF010000032.1, forward strand.
CAGCGCGCATACGCCGCCCGATATCAGCAGCGACAACAGGAAGGCGCGCCCGAAAAACGGTTCGGACATCACCGGTTTCCCCTGCTCCCAGTTGACTATCGTGATGAGCAGGCCCGCAGTCTGTATGACGACCACGGCGAGCACGCCCCACCAGATCGAGGGAGGTTTGCCGTACTGATATTCTGCGACGCCTGGGAGGGTCCATGCTCTGCTCATGCGATTTTCATCCCCGTGCTGCTGGCGATCACCTGGCTACCGCACTGCGTTCGGCACATGTGTACAGCCCATTTTCGGCCGCCTTCACTGTAGCCCTCGGCACACTCGATGATCGCGTTGTCGCCGTGCTCCGGACATGAGACGACGTCATGCAACAACGCGACCTTGCGGCCGTCGAGATCGAACGTCGAAGAAGCGGTCTTTACGATGCCGCCGTGTGTTGTCGCGTCGTCTTGGCATACTGGGAGCTTCATTCTTAAATCCCAAATTAAATATTTAATTTCTGTAAAGATCCGAGCACGGGTCAGGTTTTTTCCTTACCTACCACCGGCATTCCATAAAAATTACCCGCATAGCCCCACGATAATCGTCCCAATATTTTTCGACAACGGATTTTTCTGCACTTGATTCCGCCACTATCTCACCTGGATACTTGGAAGGGTCGTTCATGTTCGCAATATCACGAGCTGCCACCCCCCTTATAGGCATCCATCAATAATCTATATGCCATTTACGCACCCTCACGCGCGACCCCATCAATACCAAACAAATAGACATGCATGGCGAGCATATATTTTGCCCGAGATTCTTTCATTTCAGACGCCCTCATCAGCAAGGCAACATCCTCCGAAGTTGGCCTCCAGAGATCCCCACCCTCCCTATATTTTTTTGCATTCAAAATATGTCAGCGCAGGCGGATATCCGCCCTTCATCGCCATTTCCAAATATCCTTCCGCCTCACGCTCAACTTCACTCGTCGCAGACGCCGATTTTTCCGCCCCACACATATCACCATCATAATTAGCGAATCTAGAATTCGACCTCTTCAAATACATTTGATGATAGAGAATTCGATTCATATTAAGTTGGCCCACCGGATCTCCAGCATCTGCTTTTTGACGATAAGCTTCGCAATCGGCCGCCAATCTCCATCTATTTTCCGCTTGAGAAAATTTTATCTCCGCCGAGCGTTTTCTGGACTTCTCTGCTGATTCCACGGCGCCATCAATAAGCGTCGGAACAGGGGCCAGCACCGCTCCATAGGGAGTTGGAAGAGGAACACAGCTAGTGCAAATGAAAAATACCAATACCAGAGAAATGTAGCCAATAGCATTGTTTAACATACCCCAATATACTTTCTGTGTGCCTTGAGCCGAACGCTCAGGAGATCCTAAGGTAACAACGACGCATCTGGATTTGTCGGCTTGATCGATGTGTCGCAGGCGATTCGATCCTGGCCGGAGGGTGTAACGACACCATATAAATAATTCGGCCGTTTAGATGTAGAAAATGTTGAGCCGCGCACGCCGGGCGGATACGGTCTGCTCAAATCAATCCCCGGAATCAGCGGATATTCTTTCACATAAGCGCTACCATTTTCATTACCATAATCGACCTGAGCAAAAAACAGCTTATCTTTCGTTGCAGCAAACGTATACCTCCTCGAGTCTTCAAATGAATTAAAACTATGATCCGCGTAGACCTTCGTGGCGAAAGTCTTGCCACCATCTGTCGAGTACCAAAACGGCACCACACAACCTTTTTCGCCATCTCCACAAACCAATCCATTTGGGTAAGCCAGAGGCAACACAACATTCTCCCCAGTCGGATCGGCATTAATAATGCGCCCCAGGAAATTTTCAAACATGCCTCTCCCTAAAAATTTTCGAATTCCGGCATGAGTGTCGTTGTAGTACGACTCCCCGTGATAACAGTCCCGGTAACGTTCCAGCGTCACAAAGCGGTGATCGTCAATCCGATAGATCACTTGGGGCTGCGAGTCATACGGCAACTCCTTGAGCGCCGAGCTCATGAAATCTCCAAGCCCGAAGGTCGGACGTCGCGGAGTCTGCGCGGTGCAGCCTTGAGTCAGAGCAAGCAGTGCGATTATCAAAACGGTATATCTCATCAGGCTCCTCCTTTCCATTGCTGTTGCCGTAGTTGTTCGGCTTCGGACCTGCTTTGTTCCTCGGCTACCGTGTTCCAATCGATGTAGGCAGGTTTGACAATGCTTTGGGGAGCGCCAAACTCAAAATAGTCGTCATTGCCCCGCGTCCAGTCGGCAAACTTCATCAGGCGTGTCCAGAACGCAGGCCTCTCATACGCATCACAAAAGCCGATCGGCAAATCGTAGGCCACCACCCGGCGCATGAACGCCTGATGCTTCGGCAATGTACTGTGATTGGTCGGCTCGGCGCGATAGGTGTCGAGTCGTTGCAGCATTTCGTCCTGCGTCTCGAACCGAGTTGCGCGACGGTAACTATAAATATCCTCGGTAGTAACGGTGTGCCTCGGCTCAAAAATCGAGCGCATGTAACGGTAGTCAGGATCAGCGTAGTTCCCGGAATTCGGATCGGGAACCCACTTACCCATTTCATCCGCGCCTTTCCGTGAATTTTCGAACTGCTGCATCTCGTCTTCCGTAATCGGATACGGCACCTCCTCGGCGTTGATCGTTACTGATTTATCGGGATGCGGCACCGCCCATAACTTCATGAGCGGTGTAAAGATGTTCCGGTTGCCGTTCCAAAAATCGGTCGACTTCGCTCCGGGCACAAGCTTGTCGTCGGGAGTCGGTGGCAGCGTACCGAACCTCTTCTCGCCCGGTACGTCGCCCACCGGCGTACCGCGTGCCAGCATGCGCTGCTTCACGGTATCACCCAACTCACGAAGCAATTTGTCATCCACGCCCTGCCAGCCGATACTTTGCAGCGGCACCGCGCCCATCACGCGATCATGCGGTGTGAAATACACATAAAGACGACCGTGATTGTCGCGCTCATGAACGCCGGACTTGCGCTGGTTGTCGGGTCGCCAGAAATCCATATCTTCCGACGCTCCGCACTGAAGCTGCATCATTCGCTCCTCGTCCATCTCGCGCTTGTCCTGCTTGATCCGATTGGCAATATTCCGGAAGGTATTGACGCGCGCGTCGGGAGTCGGACGCTCCGCGCCGCAGGCTAGGGCATCCGTGACCTTGTCATCAAGGGAATACGGCGAATTCATTACGAACACTGCATCGGGTGCGCGTGTCTTGCATAAGGCCGTCGCCGCCAGCGCGATCATCGTCCCTTGGCTATGCGACATCACTGACACCGTATCGCGTGGACACTCTTTGCGAATCCGGTCAATCAAATCGGCCAGTCGTTGAGCCGCGTGCGCGTAATATGTGCGTGGAGGGGCGTCTTGCAATTGGCGATCAGCCTCTGTATTCAACGACTCCATGTCGAACTTGAGCACGTGACGCCTGAATCCCTCGTAGCTCCACAATTGCTGCAGGTTGTTGGTGCCGTTCTGGAAAGGACCACCTCCCCAATACCAAGGACCTTCCTCCTTGTTTACGCATTCTGCCCCCCACGCCCATAGATCAATGCCGCGCGGATTGCGCATTGGGATGCGCCACTTATGCTCGTCGCCGTTTGCAGAACGATAGCCCCAATAGAACCGAATCACGGGAGAATGCCCGGATTTTGCCGGATCAATCTGACGCGGAATCGGACGGCCATCGGAACCTTCAACGATATACGAGTTCGCTTCGAGCTTCGTTTCTTCCGTGCGGCCCAAACGATCATTCAATCCGGCACACAACGCCTGCTCCGCCGCGTCATACCACTCCCCCGTGGAATTCACGCCATGCACAAAGATAATGATGCCGGGCATATGAGGAGGAATGCGGCACTCGGCCCGCACCTGGAAACTGCTCGGCGTGTGATAAGACTCCCAATACGGTTGCCCCAGATGATCGCGCCTCATCGGCACGATGCGCGTGGCGGTGTCATGCTGATAGGGCTTCGTCGCATCTGCCTCGTCACCCGTGCCATCCGCCTGGTTTGTCTGGTCGGTCATGAATCAGACATCCTTATTGTTCTGAAGCAGCAGCTTGAGTCCATGCGCAACGTCCTGCCGGCTCAACGAGGTCTCCCCCTTGCCGTTGGTGACGCCCTCGATAATCTGCCCGCTAGCCAACTGAATCTTGTACGGCCGATTCACAATCGGTCGACCGGTGATGTCGTCGCTGAGAATGAACCGCTCGTCGTTCGCGATATCGATTTGATCGAACTTCGGTAGGGGCAGCGACAGCGCACCCGGTCCTTCCTTCTGGATTTCGATGATCTTGAGGATCAGGCAGCCGGCCCCGCCAATCTCGACGTTATCGCCCTGCACCTTGATGTAGGCCGTGCCGCCGCCGCCGAGCACCACCCCGTTGGCGGCATTGACGGTCGTGGTACCGTCGGCGCTGGTGATTCGCATGTCTTTCTGCGCCACCATCTCCATCGCGTCGGACTGCGCCTGGATTTGAACCTTGCCTCGGGCGGCATAGAGCTTGACGCCGAACTTGTGTGCAAACAGAGACAGCACCTCACCTGCTGCAATAGCAATATTCCGAAGCGCATTCACGTTGAACCGCGACGACGTGCCGACGCTAACGTCCTTGCCCGCCGACACCATCACCCGATCCGGCGTTGCCAGGCCTACGCCGTTCGGCGCGGACAGCGCAATCACGGCTGTCTTCAGGCCAGCGAGTTCGTCCTTCAGCCAAGCGTTTTCTGACTTCAGGTCTGCGATCTCCGCATGCGCAACGGCTGCGGCATCGGTCAATCCCCGAGCCTGCGCCTGCGTCAACGCAAACTGGTTCGTCATCGACCGCATGTCGGACGACTGTCCGGTCGCCTTCTCCTGCCTGTCGGACGACAGCAGCAGGCCACCACCCGCACGGACGTGCCCGCGATCGTCGGAGCGCAGTTCGAAGCCCTCGCCGCGTAGTCGCTGGTCCCGGCCCACCGTATAGCCGAGATTGAGCTGCGTCTTGCCGTGCTCGGTCGCGACCTTGATGTGTTCCTGGCCCTCCCGGTCGTCCAGCTCGACGGTGTTGTTCGAGCGCGTGCGGATCGTGTTGCGCGTGCCCCAGGGCACGCCCGCAACAATCGGGTCCGTATGCTGAGCGGTGTGCAGCACATGGCTGATGAACGGCAGATCCACGCAGCCCCACAGAAAGCTCACGCCGACCACCGTGCCTTCC
>NZ_JAGIXF010000033.1:0-71726 GCF_021483755.1 Burkholderia sp. WTPI3
GGTCTCGCGGCCGTGCTCTACGCGCGGCTGATCGACTGGGGCTACGACACGTTCCGCACGATGCGCGACCACGCCACATGGCTGCCGCTGGTATTGACGCCATCGATCGCCGCTGCGTCGGCATGGCTCACGCGCCGCTTCTTTCGCGGTGCAGAGGGCAGCGGCATCCCGCAGGTCATCGCGACGCTGCATGCGCGCCCCAGCGCGTTCGGCGCACGCCTGCTGACGTTGCGCATCCTGTTCGGCAAGGTGCTGATCTCGTTCATGGGCATTCTCGGCGGCTTCACGATCGGCCGTGAAGGGCCGACCGTGCAGGTCGGTGCCGCGCTGATGTTCAACCTGAGGCGCTTCTACCCGCGCTCCAATGCGCAGATCGAGCGTCAGCTCGTGCTCGCCGGCGCCGCCGCCGGCCTGTCGGCGGCATTCAATACGCCGCTGGCCGGGATCGTGTTCGCGATCGAAGAGCTGACCCGCAGCTTCTCCGCGCGCGCAAGCGGCGTGCTGATCACCGCGATCATCCTCGCAGGTGTCGTTGCGCTCGGCCTGAACGGCAACTACACGTACTTCGGCACGATCGACGCCGGCCAGCATTTTCCGAAGATGCTCGCCGTCGCCGTGCTCGTCACCGCGATCGTCACGGGAATCGCGGGCGGCCTCTTCAGCTGGCTGCTGCTCAATACGGGACGCTGGCTGCCCCCACGCCTGCTAGACCTGTACCGCGAGCGCCCGATCGCATTCGCGGCGCTGTGCGGCTTCGTGATCGCCGTCGTCGGCCTCGTGTCGGGCGGCACGACGTTCGGCAGCGGCTATGCCGAAGCGCGCGGCCTGCTCGACGGCCATGAACAGCTTTCGGCGTTCTATCCGTTCCTGAAGATGGTATCGATGGTCGCGTCGTACCTGCCGGGCATCCCGGGCGGGATCTTCGCACCGTCGCTGTCGATCGGCGCCGGCTTCGGCAACCTGTTGCACCTCGTGTTCGGCGACATGGGCCTGCCGATGTTGATCGCGCTCGCGATGGTCGGCTACCTCGCGGCGGTCACGCAGTCGCCGATCACGTCGTTCGTGATCGTAATGGAAATGATCAACGGCCACGCGCTCGTGATTTCGTTGATGGCAACCGCGCTCGTATCGAGCCGCGTGGCGCGCTTCTTCGCGCCGCCGCTCTACGAAACGCTCGCGCAGCGCTATCTCGCACCGCCAGCGGCCGCTGCGCCAACCGCTGCTGCTGCGCCGGCGACGGCGAGCAACGTCACCGAGCCGCAGGATGCGGACGCCGCGCCCGCCGACCCGCTCGATACGTTGCGCGACGAGAGTGTCGACGAGCCGGCCGCGTCCGCCGCGAACGGCCCGGCACAGCCGGGCCCGCGCGACGCTCAGTAGATCACCACCGGCGCCGGCCGATAGTAGACGGGTCGAGCCGGCACGACGATGCAGCCGGCCAGCGTGATCGCGACGAGCGCGATGGCGATTGCGGTTCGTTTCATCGCACGCCTCCGTCAGGCCCAGTGACCACGCGTCCAGAACCAGTTCGGGCCGCGCTGATCCCAATGGCCCGGCACCCAGTGCATGCCGACGCGCTCGGCTTCCCAGTGGCCGCCGATCCATACGTAGCGGCCATGATCCCAGCGCCAGTGGCCGCGCTCCCACACGTAGCCGACGCGTGCAGCCGGCACAACCTCGTAGCGCACGGGCGGCGGCGCATTCGGCCCGACGACGACGACTTCCTCGGTACGCAGGGCCACGGGCTCGGCGACGACCATCCGGGCCGACTGCACCCGCACGGGCGCGCCGACGATGATCTCGTCCGCGCGTGCGGCGAGCGGTGCGGCGACGGCTGACAGGCCTGCGGCGAACAGCGCGAGCGAAACGATACGACGTTGAACAGTAGAGACAGCCATCACAACCTCCTGATTGAACAATTGACGCGAGCGTATTCGTTCAATGCGGGAGGACGGCTGACGGCCGACAAGGGCCGTGTTACGGCGTGCCCGAAAGTGCAACAGGGCGTAAGACGCGCACGACGGCACACATGCCGCCGTGCGGTGGGACACCTGCAAGGGTCAGGCTTGCGGGATCTCGATCTTGACTTCGAGCACTTCGAGATCGTCCTGGCGCTCGAGGCTCACGCGGATGTCATCGTTCGAAATATGGACGTACTTCGAGATGACCGCGACCAGCTCCTTCTGCAGCGCGGGCAGGTAATCGGCCGGCGGCCGGCCGCCGACCCGCTCGTGCGCGATGATGAGCTGCAGGCGCTCCTTCGCGACCGACGCGGACTTCTTCTTCTCGCCAAGGAGAAACGAAAGGATGGACATGAGCGACCTCCGTTACTTGCTGCCGAAGAGGCGCTGCAGCAGGCCCGGCTTCTGGTATTCGGTGAAACGCAGCGGCTTGTCTTCGCCGACGAAGCGCGCAACGATGTCCTTGTACGCCTCGGCGACATCGGTGCCGTCGAGATGCACGGCCGGCAGACCCTGATTCGAAGCATGCAGCACGGCTTCCGATTCCGGCACCACGCCGATCAGCTTGATACGCAGGATCTCGCTGATGTCCTCGAGCGACAGCATCTCGCCTTCGCTCACGCGCTTCGGGCTGTAACGCGTGATCAGCAAGTGTTCCTTGATCGGATCCTTGCCTTCGGTCGCGCGCTTGGTCTTCGACGACAGGATACCGAGAATACGGTCCGAGTCGCGCACCGACGACACTTCCGGGTTCGTCACGATCAGCGCTTCGTCCGCGAAGTACATCGCGTGCAGCGCGCCTGCCTCGATACCGGCCGGCGAGTCGCAGATGATGTATTCGAAGTCCATCGCGACCAGGTCGTTCAGCACCTTCTCGACGCCGTCACGCGTGAGCGCATCTTTGTCGCGCGTCTGCGACGCCGGCAGGATGAACAGGTTCTCGCACTTCTTGTCCTTGATCAGCGCCTGGTTCAGGTTCGCTTCGCCCTGGATCACGTTCACGAGGTCATACACGACGCGGCGCTCGCAGCCCATGATGAGATCGAGGTTGCGCAGGCCGACGTCGAAGTCGATCACGGCCGTCTTGTGGCCGCGCAGCGCAAGGCCGGACGCGAAGCTCGCGCTCGTCGTCGTCTTGCCCACGCCGCCCTTGCCCGAAGTCACCACGATGATTTTTGCCATTTACCCAATACCCTGTGTTCGTCAATGAGAGCCGATCGATCCGGAGCGTGCGGCGTGAATCACGTCAGGCGCAGCGGTTCGATCATCAGTTTTTCCTCTTCGAGCCGGATCTGCACCGATTTGCCCAGTACGTCGGCGGGCAGCGGGTTCTCGGTTGTTCGATAGATACCCGCGATCGAAATCAGTTCCGGTTCGAGACACGTGCAGAAAATGCGCGCGTCGTGATTGCCGTGCACGCCCGCGAGTGCGCGGCCGCGCAACGGCGCGTAGATGTGGATATTGCCTTCCGCGATGATCTCTGCGCCGTGACTGACCGGCGCGAGCACCACGAGGTCTCCTTTCGCGTAAATCTGCTGTCCCGAACGCAGCGGCCGGTCGATCACCAGCGTCTGGCCGCCGGTCTGAATCGGCGTCGGAGCAGGCTCGGACGTCGCTTCGGCTGCGGCCGCAGCAGCAGGCGCCTCGACGACGGGCACCGGCTCCGCTTCCTCGGCCGGTTTCGCGGCCGACACGCGGCGATCGCGCGCTTCGAGCAACGGCAGGCCCGCAGTTGCCGCCCAGCCTTGCGTCGGCAGTGCGACGACGCCCACCGGGCGCATCCGCACGTCGTTCAGCATCTTGCGGATGTCGGCGAGCGCGACGCGTTCACCGTCCGCGAGGCGACGGACGTCGATCGCGACGACATCATCGGCGAAAAACTCTGGAGTCGCTTCGAAGCGCTTGACCAGTTCGGTACGCAACGCATCGAGATCGGTCGTCTTCACGGTGAACAGCAACGTATCGACCGATCCGCTGCGCAGCTCGAAGAATGGCGATTTTTTAAACGACATGGACACTCTGCAAAAAATTTTTGCGTATTTTACAGGCGTCCACGCGTGCAGCCATTATTTTTGGGACTTGGGTGGGGGCGAGCACACCACCGGCGTGGCGGACCGGCGCGCGGCGAGGCGTTCATCGCGCCGGGCGGCCCGAATGTTCATCCATCAGGGTGTGTTGACCCGCGACACGAACAGCGACTTCATCGCGCCGGGCATCCGCGCGATCGGCGCGTGCTCGCCGGTATTGCCGAAACCCGCGCGCTCGTAGAAGCGGACCGCGTTGCGGTTCGCGTCGGCGATCCATGCGTAGACGTCCTGCGCACCGCGTTCGGCCAGCCACCCAGTAGCCGTTTCGAGCAGCAGCACGCCGCCGCGCAGGTGGCGGACTGCGTGCGCGACCCACAGCTCGCTGACGAACGCGCGGCGCTCAGGCGTATTGTCGAAATACGCGCCGATCATACCGGCCGGATGGCCTTCGGTGTAAAGCAGGAAAGTCGTCGATTCGTCGGATGCGGCGCGCAGCGCGGCGATGGCCGCCGCCGCGTCGGAATCGACGTTCAGCAATTCGGCCTCCGGCGCTTCACTGGGCGCATAGGGCTCACGAAGCGATGCGGCGCGGAGTTCGCGATACACGCCACCCTGGTCGGCAGCGATACGACGAACGGTCAAGGTCGAACTCATGCAGGCACAGCCCCCTTCGGACAGCAAGTTATTAGCTTCAACCGAAAGCGGGGCATGAGTCAAATCGTTATTTTCAAATGGCAGCGCGGATCGAAAGGCGGCAGGCAACGCTGCATGCGCGGGTGTGCAGGTGCAGCATTCGCACATCGATCGGCTGCAACGCGCGCGCGTCCGAAGTGCGATGCCGGACATGCCCCTCGCTCGCCTTTGTCGTGCATGACATTCTCGCGGCGAGCGTCCGGTATTTCGCCGTGCGGCTCGTAATGGTTCGTAATATATGTATCGGGTAGCGAGGTTCCGCAACGCGCTGCTGCGCGTCGATTATTGCATTGCAACATTCGTTGCGATACGCGAAGCCTGAAAACTCGCGCACCCGGCTCGCGCATTCATCAGACCAGAGCCGAGGCCGTGCGAGCCGATACGGCTCGTATCAGGCTGTTTCAATCACCCCCTGTCGGCCCCTCCCCACCTGCGTCCCGCACAGACCGCCGTTTGGAGTTTCACGCCTAGCGTCGGAGTTTGGAAAGCGTGCGTGACGGTCGTATAACTGGCACAACCGGACTTCCGATCCGGGGCCGCGCGCAGCGTCGCGCACCGACGACGATTCGAACGACTAAATGGATGCGGCCGCCCGGCGCCCCTGCGTGCCGGAGGCAGTCCAAAGGAGGGAGACAATGGCAATGACGGACGGACCGGCCTTGAGCTGGTCGGATGGCAAACGTTACCTGTGGCTCCTCGGCGCGCTGACGATCACGCTGCCGATCCTCGCGGCCCAGCTCGCGCTTGCGACGGGACTTCACGTGTTCTGGTGGTTCGGGCCGCTGTTCGCATTTGGCGTGATTCCGGTCCTCGACACGCTGATCGGCGACGATCGGGACAACCCGCCCGAAACCGTCGTTCCGCAGCTCGAGCGGGAACGCTACTACCGCTTCATCGTCTACCTCGCGACGCTCGTCGAATACGTCGCGTTTTTCACGTGCATGTGGATCGTCGGCACGCATGCGCTCACGTGGTACGACTACGTCGGCTTCGCGCTGTCGCTCGGCGCCGCGACGGGCATCTCGATCAATACCGCGCACGAACTCGGCCACAAGACCAACCGCTTCGAGCGCTGGCTCGCGAAGGTCACGCTCGCGCCCGTCGCGTACGGGCACTTCTTCGTCGAACACAACCGCGGCCATCACGTGCGCGTCGCGACGGCCGAGGATCCGGCAAGCGCGCGCTACGGCGAATCGTTCTGGGCGTTCCTGCCGCGCACGGTGACCGGCAGCATCCGCTCGGCGTGGCAACTCGAAAAGGCGCGACTCGAGCGGCTCGGGCATTCGCCGTGGAGCTGGCGCAACGAGGTACTGCACGCCTGGGCGATGACCGTCGTCGTGTGGGCCGTCGCGATCGCAATGGCCGGCAGGATCGTGATCCCGTTCCTCGTGATCCAGGCCGTCTACGGCGCGTCGCTGCTCGAAGTCGTCAATTACGTCGAGCACTATGGCCTCGGCCGCCGCAAGCTGCCGAACGGCCGTTACGAGCGCTGCACGCCGCAGCATTCGTGGAACAGCAATCACGTCGTCACGAATCTGTTCCTGTACCAGTTGCAGCGGCACGCCGACCATCATGCGAATCCGACGCGCTCGTACCAGGCGTTGCGCCACTTCGACGATTCGCCGCAACTGCCGGCCGGGTACGCGACGATGATCCTGTTCGCGTACGTGCCGCCGCTCTGGTATCGCGTGATGAATCCGCGCGTCGTCGCGCACTACGGCGGCAACATGGCACAGTCGAACATCAAGCCGTCGATCCGCGAGCGCGTGCTCGCGCAGTATCCGGCCGCGGCATAGGAACAATTGCGACGCGCCGCAGCTCCACCGGTCGACCAAAACGAAAAACCCCGTGATCCTTTCGAATCACGGGGCTTCGTATTTTGGCGGAGAGGGTGGGATTCGAACCCACGGTACGGGGAAACCGTACGCCTGATTTCGAGTCAGGTACATTCGACCACTCTGCCACCTCTCCTTCCTTGCTGCTTCAATTCCCGGCTGGTCGTGTCCGGGAAAGAAAAGATTATAGAACGATCTCTTTGAAACTCACAAGCCCTTTTTGCAATTTTTTTTGCCGGACCCTCGAAAGCCGATCGTTCGACAATCTCACGACGTCTGTGCAGGCGCGTCGATGCGCTCCATGCCGCCCATATACGGACGCAGCGCCTCCGGCACCGTGACCGAACCGTCCGCGTTCTGGTAGTTCTCCAGCACCGCGACGAGCGTGCGGCCGACCGCGAGGCCCGAACCGTTCAGCGTGTGCACGAGTTCCGGCTTGCCCTGCGCATTGCGGAAACGCGCCTGCATCCGGCGCGCCTGGAACGCCTCGGTGTTCGAGCAGCTCGAGATCTCGCGATAGGTGTTCTGCGCGGGCAGCCACACTTCGAGGTCGAACGTCTTCGCGGCGGAAAAACCCATGTCGCCCGTGCACAGCGTGATCACGCGGTACGGCAGGCCGAGCTTCTGCAGGATCGCTTCCGCGTGGCCGACCATCTCGTCGAGCGCTGCATACGATGCGTCCGGCGCGACGACCTGAACCATTTCGACCTTGTCGAACTGGTGCTGGCGAATCATCCCGCGCGTGTCGCGGCCGTACGAGCCCGCTTCCGAGCGGAAGCACGGCGAATGCGCGGTGAGCTTGATCGGCAGCGCGGAGCCTTCGACGATGGATTCGCGAACGGTGTTCGTCAGCGAAATTTCCGACGTGGAGATCAGGTATTGCGTGATCGTGTTCTCGGCGCCGCCCTTCTCGACACGGAACATGTCGTCCGCGAACTTCGGCAACTGGCCCGTGCCGTACAGGATCTCGGGATTCACGATGTACGGCGTATACGTCTCGCTGTAGCCGTGCTGCTGCGTATGCGTATCGATCATGAACTGCGCGAGCGCGCGATGCAGACGCGCGATCGCACCGCGCAGCATCGTGAAGCGCGCGCCGGCCAGCTTCGCGCCGGTTTCGAAATCGAGGCCGAGCGGCGTGCCGACGTCGACGTGATCCTTCACCGCGAAGTCGAACTGGCGCGGCGTGCCCCAGCGACGCACCTCGACGTTGTCGGCCTCGTCCTTGCCGACCGGCACGCTGTCGTGCGCGATGTTCGGCATGCCCAGCATCAGGTCGGACAGGCGCGTCTGGATTTCGCCGAGCTTGGCTTCGCCCGCCTTCATCTCGTCGCCGATCCCGCCGACTTCGGCCATCACGGCCGACGTGTCCTCGCCCTTCCCCTTCATCGCGCCGATCTGCTTCGACAGGCTGTTGCGGCGCGCCTGGAGCTCTTCGGTACGGGTCTGGATCGCGCGGCGTTCCGCTTCGAGAGCGGAGAACGCGGCGACGTCGAGGGTGTAGCCGCGATCGGCGAGGCGCTTGGCGACGCCGTCGAGGTCTTTGCGCAGCAACTGGATGTCGAGCATGGGAGGACTTGGAAAATCGTTGTGTAGGACGGGAATTCTAACGCACCGCGGGGCTGCCACGGCACTGGCCGGACGGACAATGCCGCAAACAGGCGACCGGCGTGGCAGTATCGCGTGGTCGGCCTGTGCGTCGGCAGCCGGCGGATCGCATCGCGCGGCGCCACCGCGAAGCGCGCACCAGCCGCGCCGGTCCGGCGCAGTGCGGCGGGCAACGCATCCGCTTTCGTATCACCGTCACCCGAGGAATACGATGGCCATCGAACTGGACAAGGATGTTCGCGAGCGCGCAATCGCGTCGCTGCAACGCTATTTCACGGAAAACATGGACGAGCCGATCGGCAACATCCAGGCCGGCGCACTGCTGCACTTCTTCGTCGAGGAAATCGCACCGGCGATCTACAACCTCGCGATCGCCGATGCGCAGGAGCGCCTGCACGCACGAGTCGCGGAACTGGACATCGAATGCCACGAGGAGCCGTTCGAGTACTGGAAGAAACAACCGGGCCGCAAGCGCTAGACGCACCCCGGGCAGCGCCGGCCGCAGGCCTGCGCTGCCGGTCAGCCCTTCTTGCCGGCCTCGCGGTCGAGCTCGCGCAGCCACGCGAGCTTCTCGGCGATCTTCGACTCGAGCCCGCGCGGCACCGGCTTGTACCAGTGCGGCTCGCGCATGCCTTCCGGCAGATATGTCTCGCCGGCCGCATACGCGTTCGGCTCGTCGTGCGCGTAGCGGTACGCGTGGCCGTAGCCAAGCTCCTTCATCAGCTTGGTCGGCGCATTGCGCAGATGTACGGGCACCTCGCGCGACTTGTCCTGCTTCACGAACGCCATCGCCTGGTTGAATGCGTTGTAGCCCGCGTTGCTCTTTGCCGCACACGCGAGATAGATCACTGCCTGTCCGAGCGCCAGCTCGCCTTCGGGCGATCCCAGCCGCTCGTAGGTCGCGGCCGCGTCGTTCGCCATCTGCAGCGCGCGCGGGTCGGCGAGACCGATGTCTTCCCACGCCATCCGCACGATCCGCCGCGCGAGATATTTCGGATCCGCTCCGCCGTCGATCATCCGGCAGAACCAGTACAGCGCGCCGTCCGGGCTCGACCCGCGCACCGACTTGTGCAGCGCCGAGATCTGGTCGTAGAAATTGTCGCCGCCCTTGTCGAAGCGCCGCGCGTTCAACGTCATCGCGCTGCTGACGAACTCGGCATCGATCGTCGTGACGCGGGCGGACGATGCGGCGGTCTGCGCCTGCTCGAGCAGATTCAGGAAGCGGCGTGCGTCGCCGTCCGCGTAGCCGATGAGCGTGTCGATCGCCTTGTCGTCGAACGCGAGGCCGTCGAGTGCGATTTCCTGCGCGCGCGTGAGCAGCTGACGCATCTCGTCGTCGTTCAGCGAACGCAGCACATAGACCTGCGCCCGCGACAACAGCGCCGAGTTGACCTCGAAGCTCGGGTTCTCGGTCGTCGCGCCGATGAAGGTCACGAGCCCCGATTCGACGAACGGCAGCAACGCATCCTGCTGCCCCTTGTTGAAACGGTGGATTTCGTCGACGAACAGGATCGTATGGCGGCCGGTGCGGTTCAGCGTGTCCTTCGCCTGCTCCATCGCCTCGCGGATGTCCTTCACGCCGCCGAGCACCGCGGACAGCGCGATGAACTCGCAGTCGAACGCGAGCGCGGTGAGGCGCGCGAGCGTCGTCTTGCCGAC
The DNA here is from genome assembly GCF_021483755.1 of Burkholderia sp. WTPI3. NCBI lineage: Bacteria > Pseudomonadati > Pseudomonadota > Betaproteobacteria > Burkholderiales > Burkholderiaceae > Burkholderia > Burkholderia sp. WTPI3. The sequence continues at coordinate 9,784 of NZ_JAGIXF010000033.1, forward strand.
GCCGGGCGGCCCCCACAGGATCATCGAATGCGGCTTGCCGGATTCGAACGCGAGCCGCAGCGGCTTGCCTTCGCCCAGCAGATGCGTCTGGCCGATCACCTCGGCGAGCGTCTTCGGCCGCAGCGCCTCGGCGAGCGGCCGGCGCGGCTCGACTTGAAACAGGTCGGACATGAACCCTCGCTCCACATCAAACAATGGCGGCCGAACGGGCCGCCGGACCCGACATTATGACAGCCGTGCGAACCCGCCGCCGCGCCTGAAAGCGACAAGGGCCTGCCGTCGCCGGCAGGCCCTTGTCAGCAGAACGGCGCGGTGCCGGTCAGCCGGTGATCACGTCGGCGCCCTTCGGCACGACGAACTTGAACGTATCGCTCTTCAGCGGCGGATTCGTCTGGATGTTGGTGAACGTCAGCAGCGTGACGTTGCCGAACACGTCGTGCAGTTCCATCGCGGCGAGCGTGCCGTTGCGAAAACCGATGCCGATCCGCTGGAACTGCGTGTCCTGCGCCTTCGGCAACATCTCGAGCCACTCGATGCCCCCCTTCTCGCCGGCATCGCGCAGCGTGTAGTTCTTGTCGAGATCGTTGCTGCCGAACAGGATCGCGGCCGGGCTCGCGCCCAGTGCGCCGTTCAGCTTGCGCTCGGTGACCTGGTTCAGGTCGCGGTCGTACACGTAGAGCTTGTCGCCGTCGGCCTGCAGTACTTGCTGGTACGGCTTCTGGTACGTCCAGATGAACTTGCCCGGACGCGAGAACACGAACGTGCCGCTCGAATTGTCGGTCGGCTTCGGCATGGCCTGCGCGGCGCTTGCGGCACTCATGGCCTTGCTCGGCGCCTTGACGATCTGCTGCGTGAAATCGCCCTTTGCCGAACGCACCTGCGACACGAAGGCCTTCAGCTGCTCGGTGCCGCCCGCGAACGCGTGCGTCGCCGCAAGCATCAGCGATGCGCCGGCGAACGCCGCGCCGAGCCAGCGCCGCGTCGAACGAAGGGAAGGGGCGAACGAAAGTTGCTGCATGATGCGGTTTTCTCCGTGGGTGGCCGGCGCTGCAGGCGCCGCGGACTCATTCCGCGTCGCGCGCCGGCACAAGAATTTCGCGGTTGCCGCTCGACGACATCGCCGACACGAGCCCCGACTGTTCCATCTGCTCGAGCAGCCGAGCCGCGCGGTTGTAGCCGATCCGCAAATGGCGCTGCACGAGCGATATCGACGCGCGGCGATTCTTGATGACGATCTCGACCGCCTGGTCGTACAGCGGATCAGACTCGTCGCCGCCTTCGCCGGTTCCCGCGCCGGCCGAGCCCTCGTCGCCGTCGACGGTGCCGCCTTCCAGCAGACCTTCGACGTAGTTCGGCTCGCCCTGCTCCTTGAGCTTCTCGACGACGCGATGCACTTCGTCGTCCGCAACGAACGCGCCGTGCACGCGCACGGGCAGCCCCGAGCCGGGCGGCAGGAACAGCATGTCGCCCATCCCGAGCAGCGATTCGGCGCCCATCTGGTCGAGGATCGTGCGCGAGTCGATCTTCGACGACACCTGGAACGCGATCCGCGTCGGCACGTTCGCCTTGATCAGGCCCGTGATCACGTCGACCGACGGACGCTGGGTCGCGAGGATCAGGTGGATGCCGGCCGCACGCGCCTTCTGCGCGATCCGCGCGATCAGCTCCTCGACCTTCTTGCCGACGACCATCATCAGGTCGGCCAGCTCGTCGATCACGACGACGATGTTCGGCAGGCGGCCGAGCGGTTCCGGGTCGTCCGGCGTCAGGCTGAACGGATTCGGAATCTTTTCCTCGCGCTTCGCCGCGTCGTCGATCTTGTTGTTGTAGCCCGCGAGGTTGCGCACGCCGAGCTTGCTCATCAGCTTGTAGCGGCGCTCCATCTCCGCGACCGTCCAGTTCAGCGCATGGCCGGCCTGGCGCATGTCGGTGACGACCGGGCACAGCAGGTGCGGAATGCCTTCGTAGACGCTCATTTCGAGCATCTTCGGGTCGATCAGGATCAGGCGCACCTGCTCGGCGGTCGCCTTGTACAGCAGCGACAGGATCATCGCGTTGATCCCGACGGACTTGCCCGAGCCGGTCGTGCCGGCCACCAGCAGGTGGGGCATCTTCGCGAGATCCGCGCACACCGGCTTGCCGCCGATGTCCTTGCCGAGACTCAGCGTGAGCGCCGACGCCGCCGCTGCATAGACCTCCGAGCCGATGATCTCGGACAGGTGCACCGTCTGGCGACGCTGGTTCGGCAACTCGAGCGCCATGTAGTTCTTGCCGGGGATCGTCTCGACCACGCGAATCGACACGAGCGACAGCGACCGCGCGAGATCCTTCGCGAGGTTCACGATCTGGCTGCCCTTCACGCCGGTGGCCGGCTCGATCTCGTAACGCGTGACGACCGGGCCCGGATATGCGGCCACGACGCTCGCCTCGACACCGAAGTCCTTCAGCTTCTTCTCGATCAGGCGCGACGTGAATTCGAGCGTGTCGGCGGAAATCGCCTCCTGCGTCTTCGGAGCGGGATCGAGCAGCGACACCGGCGGCAGCGTCGAGTCGCCCGGCAGGTCGGTAAACAGCGGCACCTGGCGCTCGCGCTCGACGCGCTCGGACTTCGCCGGCGTGACAACCGGCGGCACGATGGTCACCGGTTCGTGATCCTCGATGCGCACGCGCTCTTCCTCGACCTTGCCTTCACGGCGCACGGCCGCGGCTTCGCCCAGCTTGCGATCGCGCTCGGCCTCACGGCGCAGCTTCGCGACGGTAACGGCGGACAGGATCGCGCCGCCGACACGCTCGGAGACCGACAGCCACGAGAAGCGGAAATACAGTGACAGGCCGACCGCGAGCAGGATCAGCAGCAGCAGCGTGCCGCCGGTGAACCCGAACGCATGCGACATCGCACCCGCGACGGCCTCGCCGATCACGCCGCCCGGCGCGCGCGGCAGTTGCACCTTCAGCGACCACATCCGCATCGCCTCGATGCCGTCGCACGCGAGCACGACGAGCACAAACGACAGGATTTCGGTGAGCCAGCCGATCGGCCGCTCGGGCTCGTCGGCGGCTGCCTCGTGACGCGTGATGCGCCGGTAGTTGACGGCGATGCGCCGCCCGAGCGGCACGATCAGCCAGTAGGCCGACAGGCCGAACAGCAGCAGGATGATGTCGGCCGTCCACGCGCCGACGCGCCCGGCCCAGTTCGAGATGTGGTCCACCTGTGCTGCGTGCGTCCAGCTTGGATCGCGCCGGCTGTAGCTCAACAGGGCCATTACCAGAAAGGCGCAGAGCGCGACCTGGAGAATCCAGCGGATCTCCGTGAGGAGCTTCGACATCCGGTGCGGCAACGCCTGTGCCTGGGCGGAATAAGGAGCTTTTGCCATGAATCCGTATAAAGAGGACGGGCTGCGTGCCCGCCTGTCGTTCGATCCCGCTTATTGTAAACGCTGCACCGGTGCGTCAAGTGTAAATGACGGTTACATCGCGGGGCCGGGTGCCGAAGCAGGGGCCGCGCACGCCGGACGAACGGCCGCGGCGCCTTCCGGCCTGCCCGCCCCGCAGCCCGGCGGGACAACGCTATCGTCACGATTGAAACTCTCGTTCGGCAGCGCAGCAACGAGGCCTTTATAATGCGCGTCTGATACCCATCTATGACGGCATCCCGGTCAACCCAGACCGTCCGGCGCGCCTTACCCCGCCCGCCGCGGCCGCCTTTTACGGATTCGCACATGTCCACGCCCAAACACGCCAAAGTCCTGATTCTCGGTTCCGGCCCCGCCGGCTACACGGCTGCCGTCTACGCGGCACGCGCCAACCTGTCCCCGGTACTGATCACCGGCATCGCGCAGGGCGGCCAGCTGATGACGACGACCGACGTCGAAAACTGGCCGGCGGATGCAAAGGGCGTGCAAGGCCCGGAACTGATGGCGCGCTTCCAGGAGCACGCGGAGCGCTTCAACACCGAAATCGTATTCGACCACATCCACACCGCGAAACTGCACGAAACGCCGATCCGGCTGATCGGCGACTCGGGCGAATACACGTGCGACTCGCTGATCATCGCGACCGGCGCGTCCGCGCAGTATCTCGGCCTGCCGTCCGAAGAAGCGTTCATGGGCAAGGGCGTGTCGGCCTGCGCGACCTGCGACGGCTTCTTCTATCGCAACCAGGAAGTCGCGGTGATCGGCGGCGGCAACACGGCCGTCGAGGAAGCGCTCTACCTGACGGGCATCGCGAAGAAGGTCACGGTGATCCATCGCCGCGACAAGTTCCGCGCCGAGCCGATCCTGATCGACCGCCTGCTGGAGAAGGAAAAGGAAGGCGTGGTCGACATCAAGTGGGATCACGTGCTCGACGAAGTGACGGGCGAGGATTCGGGCGTCACGGGCCTGCGCATCAAGAACGTGAAGACCGGCGAGAAGCAGGACCTCACCGTGCAGGGCGTGTTCGTCGCGATCGGCCACAAGCCGAACACCGACCTGTTCCAGGGCCAGCTCGAGATGAAGGACGGCTACATCCTGACGAAGAGCGGCCTGCACGGCAACGCGACGTCGACGAGCGTGCCGGGCGTGTTCGCCGCCGGCGACGTGCAGGACAACGTGTACCGCCAGGCGATCACCAGCGCCGGCACGGGCTGCATGGCCGCGCTCGACGCGCAGCGCTACCTCGAAAGCCTGCACGACAAGAAGTAAGCCGCGAGCCTTCCGGCGCCGGGCGCTACAATGGCGTCCGCTGCCGCGAAGCGGGCCTTGCCGGACAAGCCGCTGCCGCCACGCAGCGGCTTTTTTGTGCCCGCGCGCCCGAGCGCGCCTGCCCCGTTACCGAATCATGGCGAAGAACCAGCCCCATCCGAGCGATCCCGCGAAGCGGCAGATCGCCGCCCGTCCCGCGAATCCCGCGCCCGTCGCGCCGCCGAGCGCGCCCGATCCCGCCGCATTGCGTGGCCAGGGGCTCGCCGGCCTCGGCGCGTTGCGCAAGTCGCTGCAAGGCGAAGCCGACCGCCGCGAGCGCGAGCGCGTCGAAACCGCGAAGGCCACCCGTCAGGCGGAGGCCGACGCGAACCTGTTCCGCAACGAAATCGGCTCGATCCGGCCGCTGAATGCGCCGCCGCGCGCGTCGTCCGGCCGCACGCCGCCCGATCCGGTGCCGAAGCAGACGCAGCGCGACGAGGAAGACGTGCTGAACGCGACGCTGTCCGACGAATTCGATCCCGAGACGCTACTCGACAGCGACGAATCGCTGTACTACCACCGTCCCGGCATCAGCCGCGACGTCGTGCGCAAGCTGCGAAGCGGCGCGTGGATCGTGCAGGCGCAGCTCGACCTGCACGGGATGCGGCGCGACGAGGCGCGCGACGCGCTCGCGGAATTCATCCGCGAGGCCAGCAAGAAAGGGCTGCGCTGCCTGCGCGTGATCCACGGCAAGGGGCTCGGCTCGATCGGCAAGGAACCCGTGCTGAAAGGCAAGGTGCGCGCGTGGCTCGTGCAGAAGGAAGAAGTGATCGCGTTCTGCGAGGCGCGCGGCCACGACGGCGGCGCGGGCGCGGTGCTCGTGCTGCTGCAGCCGCTGGCGGCAGGCGCCGATCGGGGGCCGCGTGCCGCATCCTAGGCTGACGCTCGCGATCTCGATACTGGAGGCGATCGCGACGCTGGCCTTCGCGATCTCGGGTTTCATCGAGGCGCGCAAGAACCGTCTCGACTCGGTCGGCACGTTCGTCGTCGCGATCGCCACCGCGTTCGGCGGCGGCACGCTGCGCGACATCCTGCTCGAACGCCGGCCGTTCTACTGGGTCGTGCACGACGACTACGTGATCGCGATCTTCGTGCTCGCGCTGTTCGCGCCCTTCGTGCTGCGGATGCTGTCGCGGCTGTCGGCCGAACGGATGCTGCTGATCGCCGATGCGATCGGGCTCGGCATCTTCAGCATCTCCGGCACGGCGATCGCGCTCGACGCCGAGATGCCGCGCTTCATCGCGGTCATGATGGGCGTGATCACCGGCGTGGTCGGCGGGATCGTCCGCGACGTGCTGTGCAACGACATTCCGCTGATCCTGCGCGATTCGCGGCCGTACGCGACCTGCGCGTTCGTCGGCTGCTGGTTCTACCTGCTGCTCGTGTGGCTGCAGTTCGACTCGGTGTACAGCGTGCTGCTCGCGACCGGCTTCATCCTCGTCGCGCGGCTCGCGACGTTCAAGTTCGACGTGCGACTGCCGCACTGAATCCAGACATCGCCCGAATCGCGAGGGGCCATTGAAAAGACCCTCGTCACTACACGTCGGTGAGTGTTGAACGATCGGGGGTGACGACGGCAAACGCCGCAGAATCACGTTCGTCGGGCAACGCACGTGGTGCAGCAGTTACGAGAGCATCGGAACAATTGAAGCCGCGCGTGGCGCGCCCGGCACAAGGCGACTCCGCGACTTCACTTCCGCGGGAAGAGTCCAGGCCTTGAGCAACGATCGGGGCCGATGTCGCTTGTGAGCGCCCTCCTCGCATCATTGCCCACTATGGCCGCCGATGGAAAATAGAAGCGTCGAATTGCGACATCGGCATAGAGTTCGTGCTCGTCACGACAGAGGCTGCCACGGCAACGGCTGCGCTCTCCGATAACGATCGCCTCATTCTTCAGGGCGCCACGGGTGCCACGCTGAGCGACATCGCTTATGCACTGCAGCGAGACACCGGAGCGTTTGAATACGAACGAACGGACGCGCATGGACCAACACTGACGCCGCCGGCTACCAGATGGCGGTTCCGCAACGGGCAAGACAACTGCAGACGGAAACGTATTGGGACCGCAACGGCAGCACGCGCACGAACCGATTTACATGCGAAGGCTTTGCGTTACGGTTGCTTGTGCAGTTCGCCGCCCTGCGCGGGTTGCCGATCAAATTGACGACCGGTGTGCGCAGCTATCGAAACGTGGACATCGACGGTGAGTCGGAACACTCACGATACGATTCGACGATGTACGGTTTCGCCGAGATGGTGTCGTTGACTTTCGGTGCACCGGACACACAACGCACCGATTCGAACACCGTATGCCTTTCGACGACCAGGCCGCTCCTCCCAGAGGACATGCTGGTACAGGCCAATGATCGCGCCGGCATCGGGCATCATGTTCAATTGGTCACGGGCACATCGCCTGCATCCATTTCGATCTTGCAGGGGAATTCCAGTGGTGTGATCGTGCGTCCGTTCACGACAATCATGAGGATATTCGGCCGCAATCGTGCAAATCCGCAAAGCGCCAGTTATGCGGGCATGGGCGTTGAATCGGGTACTACACACCCGGTGAGGAAGGGTGGGACTTCGAGAACGAGACGACCGGTGCCGAAGTGAAAGACTTTCTGAAGCAATTCCAGCTGTATCGCTGGAATTTCGCCGCATTCGATCAGTAATGCCGGGGCAAACATGCGTGCGTTCTTTTCGGCAATCGCGGATAGCGACCTGTTCGGCGCACTCGCGACGGTTTGTCTGGCCGTCGCAGTGACCGGGTTGTTCTCCACCGTCAGCCGCTCGAGATTTTATTTCCCGGCCGTCTTCGCGTGCGTTCTGTTCATGCCCATCATGCACGCGATCGGTTCGTACTTCTTGTCACTGCCGAATCCGTGATTGCCTCCACCGTCTATCACGAAGTGCGCGGGCCCGGCATCTGTTCCAGCCAATCCGCTACCCCATGAATCGCGGCAATCGACGGTATCCGGATCGCACGATGGATCCGGACGCGCCTTCGATGCCCTGATTCCGCTTACCTCACGCGATCCGCTCTTCCGATGCCGGATCGAACAGCACTGCCTTCGACACGTCGAACAGCAGCGACTGCGTCTGCCCCGGCTGCGGATTCGCGGCCGGATGCACGCGGCTCACGATCCGCTTGCCGTTCACCTGCGCGAACACGTGCGTGTCCGGCCCGGTCGGCTCGGTCACGTCGACGCGCACGTCGATCGGCTGCAGGTTCGACGCCTCGCCGTTGTGTGCGTTGCGCGCATCGGTGATGCGCTCCGGACGCAGGCCGAGAATCACCTCGCGACCGACGTGCGACTTCAGCTTCGCCGCGTCGAACGGCAGGTTCAGCGCGCTGCGTGCGAGCCCCGTGTCGATCTCCAGTGCGATCCCGCTGCCCTGCTCCACCAGCTTGCCGTTGATGAAGTTCATCGGCGGCGCGCCGATGAAGCCCGCGACGAACAGGTTCGACGGCGAATCGTAGATCTCCTGCGGCGCGCCGAACTGCTGGACGACGCCGTCCTTCATCACCGCGATGCGATCGCCGAGCGTCATCGCCTCGATCTGGTCGTGCGTCACGTAGACGATCGTCGTGCCGAGGCGCTGGTGCAGCAGCTTGATTTCCGCGCGCATCTCGATACGCAGCTTCGCATCGAGGTTGGACAGCGGCTCGTCGAACAGGAACAGCGACGGATCGCGCGCGAGCGCACGGCCCATCGCGACGCGCTGGCGCTGGCCGCCCGACAGCTGGCCGGGCTTGCGGTCGAGCAGATGCTGGATCTGCAGCATCGACGACACGCGGTCGACGATCTGCTGCTGTTCGCTCTTCGGCACCTTGCGGATGTTCAGGCCGAACGAGATGTTCTCGCGCACCGTCATCGACGGATACAGCGCGTACGACTGGAACACCATCGCGATGTCGCGATCCTTCGGCGACAGGTCGTTGACGACCTTGCCATCGATGCAGATCTCGCCGCTCGTGACGGTCTCGAGCCCGGCGATCATGTTGAGCAGCGTCGACTTCCCGCAGCCCGACCCGCCGACCAGGATCAGGAACTGTCCGTCCTCGATCTCGATGTCGACACCCTTCAGGACCGGCACCCCGTTCGGGTAGGTCTTGTACACGTCACGGATGGAAAGGCTTGCCATGCTGTGAATCCTCTGTCTCGTCTCGCGCGGCGCACGCTGGCACCGCGTCGGGTTCGTTTCGATGCGCCGCGCGTGGTGCGCGGCCGGTTCGTCGTATCGGATGAAGCCGCGCTTACCCCTTCACCGCGCCCGCCGTCAGGCCGCGCACGAAATAGCGGCCGGCGACTACGTAGACCAGCAGCGTCGGCAGCGCGGCGATGATCGCGCCGGCCATGTCGACGTTGTATTCCTTCACGCCGGTCGACGTGTTGACGAGGTTGTTCAGCGCGACCGTGATCGGCATCGAATCGACGCCGGAGAACACGATCCCGAACAGGAAGTCGTTCCAGATCTGCGTGAATTGCCAGATCAGGCACACCATGAAGATCGGCAGCGACACCGGCAGCAGGATCTTCGTGAAGATCGTGAAGAAGCCCGCGCCGTCGATGCGCGCGGCCTTCACGAGTTCGGCCGGCACGCTCACGTAGAAGTTGCGGAAGAACATCGTCGTGAACGCGATGCCGTACACGACGTGCACGAACACGAGACCCGGAATCGTGTTGGCGAGGCCGAGCATCCCCTGCAGGCGCGCCATCGGCAGCAGGATCACCTGGAACGGAATGAAGCAGCCGACCAGCATCATCGTGAACAGCGCATCCGCGCCGCGAAAGCGCCAGTGCGTGAGCACGTAGCCGTTGAACGCGCCGATCAGCGACGAGATCAGCACGGCCGGAATCACCATCTGCAGCGAGTTCAGGAAGAACGGCTTCATCCCGTCGCAGCGCACGCCGGTGCACGCGCCGCTCCACGCCTTGATCCACGGATCGAAGGTCCAGTGCGTCGGCGGCGTCAACAGGTTGCCGGTGCGCAGCTGGTCGAGATCCTTGAACGACGTCGACAGCATCACGTAGATCGGGAACAGGAAATACAGCGCGAACAGGATCAACGCCGCATAGATCACTGCCCGGCTGATCGTCATCTTAGGCTGCATTGCGGGTGCTCCTCGATTCCATATACATCAGCGGCACCAGCACCGCGACCACGGTCGCGAGCATCATCACCGACGACGCGGCACCCAGCCCGAGCTGGCCGCGGTTGAACGAAAACGTGTACATGAACATGGCCGGCAGCGACGACGACGTGCCGGGGCCGCCCGCCGTCAGCGCGACGACGAGGTCGAAGGTCTTGATCGTGATGTGGCAGAGGATCAGCAGCACCGAGAAGAATACCGGGCGCATGCTCGGAATCACGATCTTGCGGTAGATGGTCGGCAGCGTCGCGCCGTCCACCTGCGCAGCCTTGAAGATCTCGCCGTCGACCCCGCGCAGCCCCGCGAGGAACAGCGCCATCACGAAGCCGGTGGACTGCCACACGGCGGCGATCACGATACAGAAGATCGCCTTGTCCGGATCGTCGAGCCAGCCGAACGAGAAGCTCGTCCAGCCCCAGTCGTGCATCACCTTCTCGAGCCCGAGGCCCGGGTTCAGGATCCACTGCCACGCGGTGCCGGTCACGATAAACGACAGCGCCATCGGGTACAGGAAGATCGCGCGCAGCGCGCCTTCGGTGCGGATCTTCTGGTCGAGCAGGATCGCGAGGAACAGTCCGAGCGCGACGCAGATCACGATGAACGGAATCCCGAACCAGCCGAGGTTCGCGGCGGAGGTCCACCACACGTCGTTCTGGAACAGGTCCGCGTAACGGCCGAAGCCGTCGAATTCGTAGTTCGGCAACAGCCGCGAGTTGGTCAGCGACAGATAGCCGGTAATCAGGATGAAGCCGTAGATGAACACCACGGCGATCGCGATGCTCGGCGCGAGCACGAGCTTCGGAATCCAGCGATCGGCGAAGGCCGACATCGGCGACGTGCGCCGTGCGACGGCAGCGCCGGATCCGTTTCCGCTAAGAGGGGCAGCCACTTGATTCGACTCCTGGAACGAGGGCGACGCAGGCCGGGCCGGCGCCGGTACGGCGCGGGCCCGCGCGCGAGCCCGTTTGCTGCACATGCAAAACGCCCGGCCGATCGTGCGTGCCCGGCCGGGCGCCTGTCGCGCTTTACTTCACCTTCGCGGCTTTCGCGAGCGCGGCGACCGCGCTCTTCGAATCCTGCTGCGAGTTCATGAACTTCGTCACGACGTCGGTGATCGCGCCGGCCGTCGCGTCGTTCTGCGCCATCCCGTGCGCGAGCGACGGCACGTAGCCGCCCGACTTGATCGCGACCTGCTCGTCGGCGTACGACTTCTTCGCACAGTCGTCGAACTTGTCCATCTTCACGCCGAGGCGCACCGGGATCGAGCCCTTCAGCAGGCTGAACTGCTCCTGGAAGTCCGGCGTCATGATCGTCTTCGCGAGTGCGAGCTGGCCCGGCGTCGCGGCCTTCTGGCCCTTCTGCTGGAAGAACACGAACGAGTCGACGTTGAACGTGTACGAGTTCGCGGTGCCCGGCACCGGCGCGCAGATGTAGTCCTTGCCCGACTTCTTGCCGGCGTTCTCGAACTCGCCCTTCGCCCAGTCGCCCATGAACTGCATGCCGGCCTTGCCGTTGATCACCATCGCGGTCGCGAGGTTCCAGTCGCGGCCGTTACGACCGGCGTCGAAGTAGCCCTGGATCTTGCGCACGGTATCGAACACCGACAGCATCTGCGGCGACGTCAGCGTGGCCTGGTCGAGATCGACCAGCGCCTTCTTGTAGAACGCCGGGCCTTGCGACAGCACGACGTCTTCCCACAACGTCAGATCCTGCCACGGCTGGCCGCCCATCGCGACCGGCTGGATGCCGGCGGCTTTCAGCTTGTCGGCGACCGCGAAGAATTCGGGCCAGGTGGTCGGCACCTTCGCGCCGACCTTGTCGAGCGCGGCCTTGTTGATATAGAGCCAGTTCACGCGGTGCACCGAGAACGGCGCGGCGACGTAGTGGCCCTTGTACTGCATGATCCTGTCGATTTCCGGCGGCAGGTTCTTCTTCCAGTCGCCGGCGACGGAATCGATGTTGACGAGCACGCCCTGGTCGGCCCACTCCTGGATCAGCGGACCCTTGATCTGCGCAGCCGACGGTGCGTCGCCGCTGATCACCTTGGTCTTCAATGCGGTCATGGCCGCCGCGCCCGCGCCGCCTGCGACCGCGAAGTCCTTCCACACGTAGCCCTGCTTCTGGATGTCGTCCTTCAGCACGCCGACGGCTTTCGACTCGCCGCCCGAGGTCCACCAGTGCAGCACCGTGACGTTCTCGGCTGCCTGCGCCGCCATGGCGCCAGCCATCAGACCTGCGGCGCAGAGCGCGCCCATGATCGAGCGAACTTTCATTACTTGTCTCCTCCAGACTGAATCAACTCGTGAAGTTCCCTGAACGGGAACCGGCTTCTTGATAAACGACGGGGAAATCGAGCCGCGGGACGCATGCAGCGTACGGGGCCGATGACCGGCCGGGCTCTTACAGAAAGCGTGAATCGAAATTCAACGGCGTGTCTCCTCTTTGTGTTTCTGGCCCGCCGCGATGCCGCGGCGCGAGCCCGGGGTCGACGGCGCGCGGACGATGCGCTCCGTCAATGTCCGATAACATTCGGCACAAGGCGTTTCCGAAGGCGAAGCTCGCGCAGTTCATCGACCGCACCTCTTTTTTTCTTCACCCAGGTGCTACCCCTTGCGGCGGATTGTAGTTAAACTACAATTCAGTGTCAAAAAAATTTTTATCGCACTACGGATCGCTTCCCTGCACCCCAACCGGCGGAGACACATGCATACCGATTCCAGCTTTACCTTCGTACTTTTCGGCGGCACCGGCGACCTGTCGATGCGCAAGATCCTGCCCGCGCTGTTCGAAGCGCATCGAGGCAACATGCTCGCGGAAAGCGGCCGGATCGTTGCCGTCGCACGGCACGAATCGGATCGGGCCGGCTATCTCGAATGGGTCGACACGCATGTGAAGCCGCACGCGGCGAAGGCGGCCGGCAACGCATTCGACGAAAGCGCGTGGAAATCCTTCCTCGAGCGCATCGAATACGTGAAGCTCGACCTCGGCCGCGCGGAAGACTACGTCGTGCTGCGCGATGCGGTCGCGCAGTTGCCCGGCATCCGCGTGTTCTATCTCGCGACGGGGCCGTCGCTGTTCGTGCCGATCTGCAAGGCGCTCGCGTCGGTCGGCCTGAACGAAGGCGCGCGCATCGTGCTCGAGAAGCCGCTCGGCTACGACCTGAAGTCGTCGAATGCGATCAACGACGCGGTCGGCGAGATCTTCGCGGAAGGCCAGATCTACCGGATCGACCACTACCTCGGGAAAGAGCCGGTACAGAACCTGCTCGCGCTGCGCTTCGGCAACGCGCTGTTCGAGCCGCTCTGGCGCCGCGAATGGGTCGAGAGCATCCAGATCACCATCGCGGAAGAGCTCGGCGTCGAGGCGCGCGGCGATTTCTACGACAATACGGGCGCGCTGCGCGACATGGTGCAAAACCACCTGCTGCAGTTGCTGTCGATCGTCGCGATGGAGCCGCCGCACTCGATGGATTCCGACTCGGTGCGTGACGAGAAGCTGCGCGTGCTGCGGGCGCTCAAGCCCGTCGATCCGCGCGACATCGGCAAGGTCGCGGTGCGCGGCCAGTATCATGCGGGCGTGATCAAGGGCGCACAGGTGCCGGCCTATGCAACCGAGCCGGGCGTGAAACCCGACAGCCAGACCGAAACCTTCGTCGCGCTGAAGGTCGAGATCGAAAACTGGCGCTGGGCGGGCGTGCCGTTCTTCCTGCGCACCGGCAAGCGTCTGGCCGACCGCGTCGCGGAGATCGTCGTCAACTTCCGCCCGGTGCCGCACTCGGCGCTGGGGCCGACCGCGCTGCGCGCCGGCTCGAACCGCCTCGTGATCCGGCTGCAGCCGAACGAGACGATTCGCCTGTACTGCCTCGCGAAGCAGCCCGGCGAAGGGATGAACCTCGCGAGCGTGCACCTCGACCTCGCGTTCGACCGGTTCTTCAAGGAAGGACAGATGGAGGCGTACCAGCGCCTGCTGCTCGACGTGATCAACGGCCGTCTTGCGTTGTTCGTGCGTCGCGACGAACAGGAAGCCGCATGGCGCTGGGTCGAGCCGATCCTGAACGAATGGGCGCGCTCGCTGAAGCCGCCGAAGCCGTACGCGGCAGGCACGTGGGGGCCGGCCGCGGCGAGCGCGATGCTCGCGCAGCACGACACCTGCTGGCTCGAAGAAGAAAACTGACGTAAACCGTTGCCGCGTGCGCGAACGCGCGCTGCAACGCGCCCCACGATTCGCACGAATTGAACAGACAAAGCAGTCCGGAGGAGATGTGATCGAGATCCACGCTTTCGACACCCAGGAAGCGCAAAGCGAAGCGCTCGCGCACGCCGTCGGCGATGCGCTGCGCGCCGCGCTCGCCGGCCCCGCGCGCCCCACGCTCGCGGTGTCCGGCGGTACGAGCCCGCGCCCGTTCCTGCAAACGCTGTCGCACGCGGCACTCGACTGGGCCGGTGTCGATGTCACGCTGGTCGACGACCGCTGGGTACCGGAGGACGACGCGGCCAGCAATGCGCACCTCGTGCGCGACACGCTGCTGCAGCACGCCGCGGCCCGTGCCCGCTTCCTGCCGCTCGTCGACACGCGCGTGTCGCTCGACGCGCACGTCGCCGCGCTCAACGCGAATGCCGACTATCGCGTGCCGAACGTCGCGGTGCTCGGCATGGGTGAAGACGGCCATACCGCGTCGATCTTCGCGGACGCGCCCGAATGGGACCACGCGATCGCCACGCCCGAACGCTTCGTCGCCGTGCATCCCGGCGCTGCGCCGCATGCGCGCGTGAGCTTTTCGCTCGATGCGCTGAAGCGCGTCGACCGGCTCTTCCTGCTGATCGCGGGCAGCCGCAAACGCGACGTGCTCGACGCCGCGGCCGCGTCGCTGCAAAAGAATGCGATTTCCCAACTGGCCAACGACAAGGGGACCAAGCTCGATGTCTACTGGTGCGCAAAGTAAGGCCGTCGTCGCGGGCCAGCATGCCGACGGCCCGCGCCTGCTCGCGGACGTCGGCGGCACCAACGCGCGCTTCGCGCTGGAAACCGCTCCGGGCGAGATCACGCAGATCCGCGTTTATCCCGGCGCCGACTACCCGACGCTCACCGACGCGATCCGCAAATATCTGAAGGACGTGAAGATCAGCCGCGTGAATCACGCGGCGATCGCGATCGCCAACCCGGTCGACGGCGACCAGGTCACGATGACCAATCACGACTGGAGCTTCTCGATCGAGGCGACGCGCCGCGCGCTCGGCTTCGACACGCTGCTCGTCGTCAACGACTTCACCGCGCTCGCGATGGCACTGCCCGGCCTCACCGATGCACAGCGCGTGCAGATCGGCGGCGGCGCGCGCCGCCAGAACAGCGTGATCGGGCTGCTTGGGCCCGGCACCGGACTCGGCGTATCGGGGCTGATTCCGGCCGACGACCGCTGGATCGCGCTCGGCAGCGAAGGCGGCCACGCGTCGTTCGCGCCGCAGGACGAGCGCGAGGATCTCGTGCTGCAGTACGCGCGCAAGAAGTTTCCGCACGTGTCGTTCGAGCGTGTGTGCGCCGGCCCCGGCATGGAGATCATCTATCGCGCGCTCGCCGCGCGCGACAAGAAGCGCGTCGCCGCGACCGTCGACACGGTCGAGATCGTCGAGCGCGCGCATACCGGCGACGCGCTCGCGCTCGAGACGGTCGAATGCTTCTGCGGGATCCTCGGCTCGTTCGCGGGCAGCGTCGCGCTCACGCTCGGCGCGCTCGGCGGCGTCTATATCGGTGGCGGCGTCGCACTGAAGCTCGGCGAACTGTTCACGCGCTCGTCGTTCCGCGAGCGCTTCGAGGCGAAGGGCCGCTTCACGCACTATCTCGAGAACATTCCGACCTACCTGATCACCGCCGAATATCCGGCGTTCCTCGGCGTGTCGGCGATTCTCGCCGAGCAGTTGTCGAACCGTTCGGGCGGTGCATCGTCGGCCGTGTTCGAGCGGATCCGGCAGATGCGCGACGCGCTGACGCCGGCCGAGCGCCGCGTCGCCGATCTCGCGCTGAACCATCCGCGCTCGATCATCAACGATCCGATCGTCGACATCGCGCGCAAGGCGGACGTGAGCCAGCCGACGGTGATCCGCTTCTGCCGCTCACTCGGCTGCCAGGGGCTGTCGGACTTCAAGCTGAAGCTCGCGACCGGCCTCACGGGCACGATCCCGATGAGCCACAGCCAGGTGCATCTCGGCGATACGGCCACCGACTTCGGCGCGAAAGTGCTCGACAACACGGTGTCCGCGATCCTGCAACTGCGCGAGCACCTGAATTTCGAGCACGTCGAGAACGCGATCGAGATCCTGAACAGTGCGCGCCGCATCGAGTTCTACGGGCTCGGCAACTCGAACATCGTCGCGCAGGACGCGCACTACAAGTTCTTCCGGTTCGGGATTCCGACGATCGCGTACGGCGACCTGTACATGCAGGCCGCGTCGGCCGCGCTGCTCGGCAAGGGCGACGTGATCGTTGCGGTGTCGAAGTCGGGACGCGCGCCCGAGCTGCTGCGCGTGCTCGACGTCGCGATGCAGGCCGGCGCGAAGGTGATCGCGATCACGTCGAGCAACACGCCGCTCGCGAAGCGCGCGACCGTCGCGCTCGAAACCGACCACATCGAGATGCGCGAATCGCAGTTGTCGATGATCTCGCGGATCCTGCATCTGCTGATGATCGACATCCTCGCGGTGGGCGTCGCGATCCGCCGCGCGTCGACGAACGGCGAACTGCCCGAGGCCGTCGCGCAGGCGCGGGCGCGGGCGAGCGACGACGAAACGGCCGACGTGCTCGACTGGTTGAGCCACGGCGCGTCGCCGGGGGCGAAGGACGTCGCACGGGACTGATGCTTCGGCGGAACGCCGTCGCTACACGACACCCCGAACGCTGGATTCAGGCCCGGCGTTCGGGGTGTTTCGCATGAACAGCACTGCCGCAAACCATAGCGGCTCGGCAATCATCGACGAGCCTTCTGCCGATGGCTGCGCGTGACGCCATACGTTCGGACACACGTCCATTTTCGAACAAGTGACCTGCCCCCTTCAATAGGGCCAATGGGCTTCTAGCAAAGTCCCTTTAAACCAGCTCCTGGAAAGCGGCAGGAGCATCCGCGGTTGCCCGATCCAAGTGATGCGGACGTGAATCAAGCCCCGGC
Organism: Burkholderia sp. WTPI3; assembly: GCF_021483755.1. Classification (NCBI taxonomy): domain Bacteria; kingdom Pseudomonadati; phylum Pseudomonadota; class Betaproteobacteria; order Burkholderiales; family Burkholderiaceae; genus Burkholderia; species Burkholderia sp. WTPI3. The sequence continues at coordinate 26,813 of NZ_JAGIXF010000033.1, forward strand.
CGGCACCGGCCGCCCATGCCAGCGCAGCACCAGATAGCGGCCAACGAAGCACAGCATGCCGGCGATACCGATCGTCACGCCCATCGCGAACGGCGTGCCGTCGGCCAGTGCGCCGATCGCGCCGCTCGCGAGCGCGCCGAGCGCGAGCTGCATCGCGCCGAACACGGCCGCCGACGCGCCCGCGTTGTGCGGATAGCGGTGCATCAGGTCGGTCGTGCAGTTCGCGGACAGGATCCCGACCACGCCGACCACGAAGAACAGGCACACGACGATCGACCACAGCCCGCCCCACCCCGTCAGCGCGACGAGTGCGACCGCGAGCGACGCGATGCAGCTCACGAGCGACGCGGCCGCGATGATGCGCAGCGAACCGATGCGGCCGACGAGCCGCGTGTTCGCGAAGTTGCCGATCATGATCCCGACGACGTTCAGGCCGAACAGCAGCCCGTAGTGCTGCGGCGACACGTGGAAATACTCGATATATACGAACGGCGTCGCGGTGATGTACGAGAACATCGATGCGAACGCCATCCCGCCGCACAGCATGTGCCCCCATGCGACCGGGTCGGACAGGATGCGCCCGTACGATGCGAACGACGCGAGCACGGCCGCGCTCTTGCGGCGCTCCTTCGGCCAGGTTTCGGGCACGCGCAGGTACGCGGTCGCCGCGCACAGTGCGCCGAATGCGGCCAGCACGACGAACACGCCGCGCCAGCCGGCAAAGCGCAGGATCTGGCCGCCTATCAGCGGCGCGAGCAATGGCCCGACCGCGGTGACGATCGCGACCATCGACAGCACCTTTGCCGCATCGGTCGGCTCGTGCGCGTCGCGCGCGATCGCGCGGGCGAGCACCGACGCGGCGCCCGCGCCGAGCGCCTGCAGGAAGCGCACGAAGATCAACATGTCGATCGAGCCCGACACGAAGCAGCCGATGCTCGCGAGCGTAAACAGCGCGATCCCGCCGAGCAGCACGGGTCGGCGGCCCCAGGTGTCGGACAGCGGGCCGTACAGCAGCATGCCGACCGAGAAGCCGGCCATGAAGCTCGTCAGCGTGCGCTGCGCGGCGCCGGCACTGACGGAAAAGCCGTCGGCGATCGACGGCAGGCTTGGCAGGTACATGTCGGTGGCAATCGGCCCGCAGGCCGCGAGCGCGCCGAGCAACAGGATCAGCCGGGCATCGGGCCGGCGCCGGACGACGTGAGACATGGGTATCCGGAATGGAGCCCGCGCGCATCGGGGCGCGCGTGGCGGTGAAGACGGGAGGCCGCGCCGCGGGCGGCGTGTACCGGTCCATGATTGTACGCGCAACTTTTTTGCCTGCCTCGGCCACGTGCGGCGGCGAGCCGGAAATCTCCCACGCGCTCCGTGCGTCGTACGAGCGCACGGGCGGATTCGATTAAGCTTGCCGCAGCCTGCCTTTATTGTCTGACCCATTCGACGTGCGACCGAACCGATGACCGCTTTCCTGCTGATCTGGAGCCCCAAGAAATGGCCGTGGCCCGAACTGCCCGACGTCGCCGCGCGCGTGAAGGCCGGCGCGGCCGTGCACGACGTCTGGGGCTGCGGCTTCGCGCGCGGCATCCTGCCGGGCGACCGCGTGTTCCTGCATCGCGTCGCGAAGGAGCCGAAGGGCGTGTTCGGTTCGGGCTACGTGACGCGCGCCCCCTATGAAGTGCCCGATCCGGCGACCAAGCGCGGCTACCGGCTGTGCATCGACTTCGTCTACGACTGGCTGGTCGACGCCCATCAGGACGTCGTGATCCCGCGCGACGCGCTGCGCGTGCATCCGTACTCGGTGCAGACCTGGGACGCGCAGAGTTCCGGCACGGTGATCAAGCCCATGGTCGAAGGTCCGCTCGAGAAGCGCTGGGCCGAGCTGACCGGCAAGCGCAAGCCGCCACGATAAACGGGCCGGATCGATACGCTGGCCCGTTTCCCCACGCGCCGAAAGGCCGCAGACCCCGCCGAGGGCCCGCCGCGCGCGTCTCCGGTACAATCGGACGATCGTTCCGCCCAGGCGCCGCGGCCCGAGCACAGGCCCCCGCGCCCTTCTCTCGCAGGTTTCGCTCATGTCCAACAATCAGATCCTCTTCGAACGCGCCCAGAAGACCATTCCGGGCGGCGTCAACTCGCCGGTGCGCGCCTTCCGTTCAGTCGGCGGCACGCCGCGCTTCGTGTCGCGCGCGCAAGGCCCGTACTTCTGGGATGCCGACGGCAAGCAGTACATCGACTACATCGGCTCGTGGGGCCCGATGATCGTCGGCCACGTCCATCCGGAAGTGCTGTCGGCCGTGCAGAACGTGCTCGCCGACGGCTTCTCGTTCGGCGCGCCAACCGAGGCCGAGATCGAGATCGCCGAGGAAATCTGCAAGCTCGTGCCGTCGATCGAACAGGTGCGGATGGTGTCGAGCGGCACGGAAGCCACGATGAGCGCGCTGCGTCTCGCGCGCGGCTTCACCGGCCGCAGCCGCATCGTGAAGTTCGAGGGCTGCTACCACGGCCATGCGGACAGCCTGCTGGTGAAGGCCGGCTCGGGCCTGCTGACGTTCGGCAACCCGACGTCGGCCGGCGTGCCCGCCGACATCGCGAAGCACACGACCGTCCTCGAATACAACAACGTCGCCGCGCTGGAAGAAGCGTTCGGTGCGTTCGGCGACGAGATCGCCGCGGTGATCGTCGAACCGGTCGCCGGCAACATGAACCTCGTGCGCGGCACGCCGGAATTCCTGAACGCGCTGCGCGCGCTGTGCACGAAGCACGGCGCGGTGCTGATCTTCGACGAAGTGATGTGCGGCTTCCGCGTCGCGCTCGGCGGCGCGCAGGCGTACTACGGGATCACGGCCGACCTCACCTGCCTCGGCAAGGTCATCGGCGGCGGGATGCCGGCTGCCGCGTTCGGCGGTCGCCGCGACATCATGGCCCACCTCGCGCCGCTCGGCGGCGTGTACCAGGCCGGCACGCTGTCGGGCAACCCGATCGCGGTCGCCGCGGGCCTGAAGACGCTGCAACTGATCCAGGCACCGGGTTTCTACGAGGCGCTCACCGCGCAGACGAAGCGCCTCGCCGACGGCCTCGCGGCCGAAGCGCGCGCGGCCGGCGTGCCGTTCGCGGCCGACTCGATCGGCGCGATGTTCGGCCTGTACTTCGCCGAGCGCGTGCCGACCAGCTTCGCGGAAGTCACGAAGAGCGACATCGAGCGCTTCAACCGCTTCTTCCACCTGATGCTCGACGAAGGCGTGTACTTCGCGCCGTCCGCGTACGAGGCCGGCTTCGTGTCGAGCACGCACGACGACGCGGTGATCGACGCGACGCTCGCGGCCGCACGCCGCGCGTTCGCGGCGCTGGCCGCCTGACCCGGGTCCGCGCACATGTTCTCGGATATCGACTTCGCCCACATGCAGCGCGCGCTCGCACTCGCGGCGCGCGGCATGTACACGACGGCGCCGAACCCGCGCGTCGGCTGCGTAATCGTCAGGGACGGTGACGTTATCGGCGAAGGCTTCACGCAGCCGGCCGGCCAGGACCACGCGGAAGTGCAGGCGCTGAAGGATGCACGCTCGCGCGGCCACGACGTCGCGGGCTCGACCGTCTACGTGACACTCGAGCCGTGCAGCCACTTCGGCCGCACGCCGCCCTGCGCGAACGCGCTGATCGAAGCGCGCGTCGCGAAGGTCGTCGCGGCGATGGAAGACCCGAACCCGCAGGTGTCGGGGCGCGGCCTCGGCATGCTGCGCGATGCGGGCATCGACGTGCGCTGCGGGCTGCTTGCGAGCGAAGCGGGCGAACTGAACATCGGTTTCGTATCGCGGATGACGCGCGGCCGGCCGTGGGTACGGATGAAGACGGCCGCGTCGCTCGACGCCCGCACCGCGCTACCGTCCGGCGAAAGCCAGTGGATCACCGGCGAGGCCGCGCGCCTCGACGGTCATGCGTGGCGCGCACGCGCATGCGCGATCCTCACCGGCATCGGCACCGTGCGCGAGGACAACCCGCTCCTGACCGTGCGCGGCATCGACACGCCGCGCCAGCCGCAACGCGTGCTGGTCGACAGCCGCCTCGACCTGCCGCTCGATGCACGCCTGCTCGAAGGCGCGCCGCTGCTGATTTTCTGCGGCCGGCTCGATGCGGCCGGCGAAGTCCGCGCGAACGTGCTGAAGTCGCGCGGCGCGGAAATCGTGCCGCTGGCGAACGCGCACGGCAAGGTCGACCTGCCCGCGATGCTGGCGGCGCTCGGCGCGCGCGGCGTCAACGAGCTGCACGTCGAGGCAGGCCACAAGCTGAACGGCTCGCTGCTGCGCGAACAGTGCGTCGACGAGTTGCTCGTCTATCTCGCGCCGAGCCTGCTCGGCAGCGACGCGGCCGGCATGTTCGACCTCGCCGCGCCGGCGAGCCTCGATACCCGTATGCGACTCGCGTTCCACAGCGTCGAGCGGATCGGTGACGATCTGCGGATCCTGGCGCGTATCGCGCCGCCCCCCGCCACTCACTAAACGGGATCGCCACGATGTTTACGGGAATTGTCGCGGCCGTCGGCCGCATCGAGTCGATCAACCCGCTGGGCGCGTCGCCCGACGCGGGCGTGCGCCTGACCGTGCAGGCCGGTGGCCTCGACCTCGCCGATGTCGCACTCGGCGACAGCATCGCGATCCAGGGCGCGTGCATGACCGTGATCGAAAAGACCGAAACCGGCTTCGACGTCGACGTGTCGCGCGAAAGCCTGAACCGCACGGTCGGCCTCGCGCAACCGGGCGACGTGAACCTCGAGAAGGCGCTGCGCGCGCACGACCGGCTCGGCGGGCACATCGTGTCGGGTCACGTCGACGGGCTCGGCACCGTGACGCGCTTCGCGCCGGTCGGCGAATCGCACGAGTTGCGGATCGTCGCGCCGCGCGAGCTCGGCCGCTATCTCGCGTACAAGGGTTCGATCACGGTCAATGGCGTGAGCCTGACCGTCAACACGGTCGACGACCGCGCGGACGGCTGCGAATTCTCGATCAACCTGATTCCGCATACGGTCGAAGTCACGACGCTGCGGCACGTGAAGACCGGCGACAAGGTCAATCTCGAGGTCGACATAATTGCGCGGTATGTGGAGCGGATGATGTCGGCGTCGCAGGGTGTGCACCAGGATTAACCGACCGGTTCCCGCCGGCAAGCAGAGCGGCGGCGGGCGGTTCGGCCCGACGTTGCCCGGAACGCGAGCGGAAGCCGCTGTGCTCTGAGCACGTTGGGCTATTCGCCGGCCGTCTGCGTCGGGTGTGCCCGGCTATCCTGATTCTCGCCCTCGGCTCCCCAGCCTCGCTCCGCACCGATCGCTCGGCGCCCGTGCCGCCGGCCCGTCCCGACACCTGGCCGAACGGCCAACGACAAGCACGGGCCATCGCGTCGCGCTAAGATGCAACGGCAGCGGTTTCGGCGCCGCGACACACGGCGCGCCGTACACCGGCTGCCCCTCTTCCACAAGGAGTCGTCCCCATGTCCATCTCGATGTACCAGGCTTCGCTGCCGGTCCTGATCCGCGGTCTCACCAACCTGCAGCACATCCTCGGCAAGGCGCAGGCGCATGCGGCCGAAAAGCAGATCGACCCGTCGGTGTTCATCGGTGCGCGCCTCTATCCGGACATGCTGCCGCTCGTCCGTCAGGTCTATATCGCGACCGACACGGCCAAGGGCTGCGCCGCGCGGCTCGCCGGCACCGAGATCCCGAGCTACCCGGATGTCGAGCAGACGTTCGACGAGCTGCACACCCGCATCCAGAAGACGATCGACTATCTGAAAGGTTTCGACGCCGCGCGGATCGACGGCAGCGAAACGCGCCAGATCGTGCTCAAGATGCGCGTCGGCCCGATCGAATTCACCGGCCAGTCGTACCTGCTGAACTTCGTGCTGCCCAACTTCTTCTTCCACGTGACGACCGCGTACGACATCCTGCGTCACAGCGGCGTCGAACTCGGCAAGCTGGACTATCTCGGCGGCCGCAACGAGCACGCGTGACGCACCGCCGCGGCCCGGCGCGGCTTGCCCGCTTGCGCGGGCAAGCTGCGGCAGCACGAACGGCCCCGCGCCGGAGGCCGGTTGCACCGCTTTGCGGCGCACTCGCCGGCCGCGCGCAGCCGGCGCCAGCCGAAACGCGGTCCGGCTGGCGTAAAATACGCACTTTCCTCTTTCTCGCCCCTTTATGACGCTCGCCTCCACGCTCGACATCATCGCGGAGTTGAAAGCCGGCCGGATGGTGATCCTGGTCGACGAAGAAGACCGCGAAAACGAAGGCGATCTCGTGATCGCCGCCGAATTCGTCACGCCGGAAGCGATCAACTTCATGGCCAAGTACGGCCGCGGCCTGATTTGTCTGACGTTGACGCAGGAACGCTGCAAGCAGCTGCACCTGCCGCTGATGACCTATCGCAACGGCACCCAGTACGGCACCGCCTTCACGGTCAGCATCGAAGCGGCCGAAGGCGTGACGACCGGCATCTCGGCCGCCGACCGCGCGCACACGATCGCCACGGCGGTCGCGCACGACGTGCGCCCCGAGCACATCGTGCAGCCGGGCCACGTGTTCCCGATCATGGCGCAGCCGGGCGGCGTGCTCGTGCGCGCCGGCCACACCGAGGCCGGCTGCGACTTCACCGCGCTCGCCGGCCTCACGCCGGCCGCGGTGATCTGCGAGGTCATCAAGGACGACGGCACGATGGCGCGCCTGCCCGACCTGCTCGAGTTCGCGAAGGAGCACGATCTGAAGATCGGCACGATCGCCGACCTGATCCAGTACCGCAGCCGCACCGAATCGATCATCGAGCGAATCGCCGAGCGCACGATGCAGACCGCGCACGGCACGTTCCGCGCGGTGCTGTATCGCGACCAGCCGAGCGGCTCGCCGCATATCGCGCTGGTGCGCGGCACGCCGTCGCCGGACGTCGACACGCCGGTGCGCGTGCACGAGCCGCTGTCGGTGCTCGATCTGCTCGAGACGAGCATCTCGACCCACTCGTGGACGCTCGACGCGGCGATGCGCGACATCGCGCAGCGCGACCTCGGCGTGATCGTGCTGCTCAACTGCGGCGATACGAAGGAACATCTGATCGACGTCTTCAAGGCGTTCGACGAGGAAGAAAAGGCCGCCGCGCTCAAGCGCCGGCCGGTGGATTTCAAGACGTTCGGCATCGGCGCGCAGATCCTGCGCGATGTCGGCGTCGGCAAGATGCAGGTGCTGTCGAATCCGCGCAAGCTGGGCAGCATGTCCGGCTACGGCCTCGAAGTCACGGGCTTCATTCCGATGCCCGGCGGCGAAGCCAAGTCCTGCCCGGCGTCCAACGCGTAACCCGCCACGACGCTTTCGCCCTATAACCGTTCATCCACACCACGGACCAGATCATGGAAATCGGACAATACCAACCGAATCTCGAAGGCGACGGCCTGCGTATCGGCATCGTGCAATCCCGCTTCAACGAACCCGTCTGCAACGGCCTCGCCGATGCATGCGTCGAAGAACTCGAGCGCCTCGGCGTCTCCGGTGAAGACGTGCTGCTCGTGTCGGTGCCCGGCGCGCTGGAAATCCCGCTCGCGCTGCAAAAGCTCGCCGAAAGCGGCCAGTTCGACGCACTGATCGCGCTCGGCGCGGTGATCCGCGGCGAGACGTACCACTTCGAACTCGTGTCGAACGAAAGCGGCGCGGGCATCACCCGCATCGGCCTCGACTTCAACCTGCCGATCGCGAACGCGGTCCTGACGACCGAAAACGACGAGCAGGCCGTCGCGCGCATGACCGAAAAGGGTCGTGACGCCGCACGCGTCGCCGTCGAGATGGCCAACCTGACGATGGCCCTCGACCAGCTCGGCGACGACGAGGACGAAGAAGAAGACGAAGACGACGAAGAGGAGCGCGCATGAAGAAGAGCGCCCGCCGACAATCGCGCGAGCTGGCGACGCAGGGGCTGTATCAGTGGCTGCTGTCGAACGCGTCCTCCGGCGAGATCGACGCGCAACTGCGCGGCGCGCTCGGTTACGACAAGGCCGACAAGGAGCTGCTCGACGCGATCCTGCACGGCGTGATTCGCGAGCATGCAACACTCGTCGAAGCCCTCACGCCGTCGCTCGACCGTCCGGTCGACCAGTTGTCGCCGGTCGAACGCGCCGTGCTGCTGATCGCAACGTTCGAGCTCACGCACCATGTCGAAACGCCGTACCGCGTGATCATCAACGAAGCAGTCGAACTCGCGAAGACGTTCGGCGGCTCCGACGGCTACAAGTACGTCAACGGCGTGCTCGACAAGCTCGCCGCGAAGCTGCGCCCTGCTGAAACGCAGGCACGCCGCAACGGCTGATTCCGTAGCTGGACGGGCGCGCAAGCGCCCGTTTTTCGTTCCCCCCCCGCTCCACGCCCCGCCCGACCCATGAATACCACCGCCGATTCGCTCATCACGCTCGCCGCGCGCGTCGACGCGATCCAGCCCTTCTACGTGATGGAACTGATGAAGGAGGCACAGCAACTCGAGTCCTCCGGGCGCGATGTTATCCACATGGGTATCGGCGAACCGGACTTCACCGCACCGGAACCCGTCGTCGAGGCGGCCGCGGCCGCGCTGCGCCGCGGCGTCACGCAGTACACGAGCGCGCTCGGCATCGCGCCGCTGCGCGAAGCGATCGCCGCACACTATGCGCGCGCCTACGGCCTCACGATCAGCCCAGAGCGGATCGTCGTGACGGCCGGCGCGTCAGCCGCGCTGCTGCTCGCGTGCCTCGCGCTCGTTGGCCGCGACGACGAGGTGCTGATGCCCGACCCGTCGTATCCGTGCAACCGGCACTTCGTCGCGGCAGCCGAAGGCCGTCCGGTGCTCGTGCCGAGCGGCCCGGAAGCGCGCTTCCAGCTCACCGCGGACGACGTCCGCACGCGCTGGGGCAGCCGCACGCGCGGCGTGCTGCTCGCGTCGCCGTCGAATCCGACCGGCACGTCGCTCGAACCGGACGAGTTGAAGCGGATCGTCGAAGCCGTGCGCGCGCGCGGCGGCTTCACGATCGTCGACGAGATCTACCAGGGGCTAAGCTACGACGCGGCGCCCGTGTCGGCGCTGTCGTACGGCGACGACGTCGTCACCGTGAACAGCTTCTCGAAATACTTCAGCATGACCGGCTGGCGGCTCGGCTGGCTGGTCGTGCCGCCAGCGCTCGTCGGCATCTTCGAAAAACTGTCGCAGAACCTGTTCATCTGCCCTTCCTCACTCGCACAGCACGCGGCGCTCGCCTGCTTTGAACCGTCGACGCTAGAGATCTACGAGGCGCGCCGGCTCGAATTCAAGCGTCGCCGCGACTTCATCGCGCCGGCGCTGGAACGGCTCGGCTTCACGGTGCCCGTGATGCCGGACGGCGCGTTCTACGTGTATGCGAACTGCTGCGGCGTCGCCCACCCGGCGGCCGGCGACAGCGCGGCGCTCACGCAGGCGATGCTGCACGACGCGGGCGTCGTGCTGGTCCCTGGCATGGATTTCGGCGTGCATGCGCCGCGCGACTATATCCGGCTGTCCTATGCGACCGCATACTCGCGCCTCGAAGAGGCCGTCGAGCGGCTCGCGACGCTGTTCGGTCAGCGCTGACGCAAGGCCGGGGTCCGGCCGTCGCGGCTGGCACACCCTGCTGCGACACGCGTAAAAAAGAAAAGGCACCCGATTCGGGTGCCTTTTTCCTTGGGTCGTCCAGCCGGAACTGCCTGGCGTTACGCACCCAGCTCCGAATGGTCACCGTGCGCCTGCTTCACGGTGTCGACGCTGGCGTCGTCCTGCTGCGACGTGCCCTTCGGGACAACGGTGCCCTTCACGGCGAGCGGCTGGGCGCTGTCGAGCGTCGCATGCACGCGCTTCGCGCCGCCTGCCGCTGCCGTCACGGCCGCGGTCACGATCGGCTTTGACGTCTGGGCCGGCGCCTGCGGCGCATTGATCGGCACGCTGCGGCCGTGCGCGACGTCGCGCAGGCGACCGCGCTCGGCCATGACCTTCGCGCCGTATGCGGTGTCGTCCGGGTTCGTAGAACCGTTGTACAGACGCAGGCCAGTCGCGAGCGAGCCGCCGCGTGCGATGCAGTCCTTCAGCACGAGCGCGCCGACCTGCAGATTCGCGAGCGGTTGCAGGGCGGTGTCGGTACCGCCGAAATATTCGAACTTGTCGGAATGGACCTTCGACATCACCTGCATCAGGCCTTGTGCGCCGACGCCGCTCTCCGCGTACGGGTTGAAGCCCGATTCGATCGCCATCACGGACAGCAGCAACAACGGATCGAGGCCGACGTCGTGACCGGTCTGGAACGCAGCCTTGACGAGCTGGCCGAGCGGCTCCTGGGCGACGCGATAACGGCGCGACAGGTAGGTTGCGACGAGTGCCTGTTCGCGGTTCGATGCGAGCGCACGATCGTCGCGCGCATCGACCGGCACCCGCTGGGCCGGAATCAGCTTCGCGAGCGCGACGGGCGACGGGCCATTGCGGGCCGGATCGGACGCATCGTTCTGCGCGGCGGGTTCCGGTGCGACGTCGAGGCCGACGGCAAGCGCATCCGTTTCGGGCGGATCGTCCTGCTGCGGCTGTGCGCCGGCGGGCGCGAAGTTCGGCAGCGGATGGCCGGTCAGCAGACGGGCCGGACCGGCCTGCACGGCCGCGGATACGACCGGCATCAGCTTCGCCGCGAGCGAACCGCGTACGGTCGGCAGCAGCCACAGGGCAAGCGCAACCGCGACAGCGAAACAGCCGACGACGCTGAATAGATGGTGACTGACACGCGTCCCGCGACGCAGCACACCGCGCACGAACTGCGCATGCTGCTCACTGGGACGCCACGATAACCAAGCGTTCATTCAGATCATCTCCCATGAACATGACTCGTGCGGCTCGCTCAGCTCGGTGGCGAGACAGAATACGCGCCGCGGAATCACGACGCCGCACGCCTTGGTTGGGACGTGCAGGCATCGGAGAAACGGTATAAGACCGTTCGAGGCCACGGTATAAGAGGGCCGGCACCTTCGCACAATGGGCGAGGCGGGCATACGCGATGGCACTCACGCAAAAAACCAGCGTCTGGTGGCGCTGGCTGGGACTACAACTCAAGGCCGTCGATACGCCGTGCAGGTTTCGGCGGACGGTGACGCGCTGCGTCAAAGATCGGTGATTGGCGGCTCGAAGCCTTTTACCCTGCAACCAATGTGAGCGGATTCTAGCAGGGTTTTATAGATCGTCAACACTATAAAACCTCAAAATTATAACAAAAAGTAATTTTGAATCGCCCTTCAGAACGTCAGTCCCCCTGCCGTGGCGGCTTTGCGCGCGGTCAACTTTTTTCTCCGCCGGGCGTGTGCGCGGCGCCCCGGGTAAAATCATCGGTCGATTCGGGGCCGCAGCCGGCCGCTGCGCCCGCCCATCGCTGCCCGTCATGCGGGTGGCCCGGACCTTCTTCATGAAATACAAAGACTTACGCGATTTCATCCAGCGCCTCGAGGCACTCGGAGAACTGCGGCGCGTCACGCAACCCGTGTCGCCCGTGCTCGAAATGACCGAGCTGTGCGACCGCGTACTGCGCGCCGGTGGCCCGGCGCTACTGTTCAACGCGCCGCCCGGAAACGCATTTCCGGTGCTCGGCAACCTGTTCGGCACGCCGCGCCGCGTCGCACTCGGGATGGGCGTCGATGCGGGCGACGATGCCGCGCTGGGCTCGCTGCGCGATCTCGGGCGACTGCTGTCCGCACTGAAGGAGCCGGATCCGCCCAAGAGCCTGAAGGACGCCGGCAAGCTGCTGTCGCTCGCGAAGGCGGTATGGGACATGGCGCCGAAATCGGTGTCGTCGCCGCCGTGCCAGGAGATCGTCTGGGAAGGCGCCGACGTCGACCTGAACAAGCTGCCGATCCAGACCTGCTGGCCGGGCGATGCGGGGCCGCTCGTCACGTGGGGGCTCACCGTCACGCGCGGACCGAACAAGTCCCGCCAGAACCTCGGCATCTACCGCCAGCAGCTGATCGGCCGAAACAAGCTGATCATGCGCTGGCTCGCGCATCGCGGCGGCGCGCTCGACTTCCGCGAATTCGCGCTGAAGAACCCGGGCAAGCCGTATCCAGTCGCGGTCGTGCTCGGCGCGGATCCGGCCACGACGCTGGGCGCCGTGACGCCCGTGCCCGATTCGCTGTCCGAGTATCAGTTCGCCGGCCTGCTGCGCGGCAGCCGCACCGAGCTCGCGAAGTGCCTGACGCCCGGCGTCGACACGCTGCAGGTGCCCGCACGCGCGGAGATCGTGCTCGAAGGCTTCATCCATCCACAGGAAGGCACGCCCGCCCCTGCCCCGGCCGGCGCGCCGCCGCGCCCGGCCGGCAACGCGTCCGCCGCGTACGAGCACGCGCTCGAAGGCCCATACGGCGACCACACCGGCTATTACAACGAGCAGGAGTGGTTTCCCGTGTTCACCGTCGAGCGCATCACGATGCGCCGCGACGCGATCTATCACTCGACCTATACGGGCAAGCCACCCGACGAGCCGGCCGTGCTCGGCGTCGCGCTCAATGAGGTGTTCGTGCCGCTGCTGCAGAAGCAGTTCGCGGAGATCACCGACTTCTACCTGCCACCGGAAGGCTGCAGCTACCGGATGGCCATCGTCCAGATGAAGAAGAGCTACGCAGGCCACGCGAAGCGCGTGATGTTCGGCGTGTGGAGCTTCCTGCGGCAATTCATGTATACGAAGTTCATCGTGGTGGTCGACGAGGACGTGAATATCCGCGACTGGAACGAAGTGATCTGGGCGATCACGACGCGTGTCGACCCGGTGCGCGACACCGTGATGGTCGACAGCACGCCGATCGACTATCTCGACTTCGCGTCGCCCGTCGCGGGCCTCGGCTCGAAGATGGGGCTCGACGCGACCAACAAGTGGCCCGGCGAGACGAACCGCGAATGGGGCCGCCCGATCGAGATGGACGCAGCCGTGAAGGCGCGCGTCGACCGGCTCTGGCAAGAGATCGGACTGTAAGCCCGCGGGCCGGCGCTCGCCGCCCCGCGCATTGAACGCCTCAACAAGAACGACGATGAGCTTCCCCCCCGCCTCGATGCTGTCCGACGGTTTTTTCCTGTCGCTGTCGCTGTGTCTCGACATCGGTCTCGTCAACGTCGCGATGCTGTCGCTGACCCTGTCGCACGGCTTCCGGCCGGGCTTCTGGCTCGGCGTCGGCTCGTGCGTCGGCGATCTCGTCTATGCGGCGCTCGCGCTCGCCGGGATGGCCGTGCTGCTGCAGTTCGAGGCGGTGCGCTGGATCGTGTGGATCGGCGGCGGCGCGGTGCTGCTGTTCCTCACGTGGAAGATGGCGCGCGAAGCGCTCGCGCCGGCTGGCGCAGCCAACGACGGCGATGCGGACGACGCGCCGCAGCCGCGCGCCAGCGCCCGGCGCAGCTTCATGCGCGGCATGCTGCTCGCGATGTCGTCGCCGAGCGCGATCCTGTGGTTCGCGGCGGTCGGCGGCGCGCTGATCGCGAAAGCGGGTGCGACCACGCCGGCGACGGCGTCGGTATTCCTGTCCGGCTTCTTCCTCGGCGGTCTCGCGTGGACGCTCTTCATGTGCACGCTCGCGAGCCAGGGCCGCAAGCGCGCGGGCGCGGGGCTGATGCGCGCGTGCCACGTCGCGTCGGCATTGCTGTTCGCGTATTTCTCGTACAGCGTGATCGTCGGCGGTTATCGCGACCTGATCGCCCACGCGGTGTGAACCCGGTCTGAATGCGCTGCCCCGGCCGACCGCCGGTCCGCGGCCCAATGAAAAACGGCGCAACGTCCTCGCAGGACGTTGCGCCGTTTTGTCGCGCCGCTCAGGCCGCGCGGGACACGTCAACGACGCCAGTAGCCGTGGTGGCCCCAGCCGTGACGCCAGTACGGATGGCCGTAGTAGCCGCCGACCACGACCGCGGGCGGCGGATAGTAGGCCGGTGCCGGTGCGTAATAGACAGGCGGAGGCGGCGGCGCGTAATACACCGGCGGCGGCGGTGCGTACACCGGATAAGCGGGTGCGACCGGGATACCGATGCCGACCCCGATCGACACGTGGGCCTGCGCGGCGCTTGCGGCACCCAGGCCCAGCGCGGCGGCGGCAATGAACGGAATGAGCTTTTTCACTTCGATTCTCCTGCTGGAGCGGTCATTTATGCGCTCCTGTCGGCAACGGCGGGCATGCACGTCGCATGGATGCAATGTAGCGAAAACCCGCCCCTCGCGTGTCGCGCATTTGTTGCAAATTGCAATTGCACGCGGTCGCATCGGCGCTGCGGCGCGGACCCGCACATCCGCTGCAACCCTTGCCGGTCGCGCGATTCCGTCCGACCGGCAAGATCGCGACACGCCGGACGGTCAGTCTTACCGGAACCGATGCGTGTGGCGGGAGCGCTTCAGTAATGAACGATTACAAATTTGAGACAAGACGCCGACAATTCAAGGGGGACACGGACTCCACACGATTCGGGGCCGGATGAAAGGGTCTTCACATTCAGCCGCGCTACCGGCGTGCGAACCGCACCGGAACGCCTCGTGCGCGTCGGCCTCGATCGCCGCGCGCCGGCCCCGAAGCGTCTTTCGTGACCACCTCACCATTCCTGCGATACTGGCGGCTGCCCCGTTTCTTCTTGCTGACCCGCCATGTCTCTCCCCGACACACCCCGCCTCGGTTTCATCGGCGCCGGCCGCCTCGCGCGCTGCGTCGCGCGACGTTTCGCGCAAGCAGGCTTTCCGGTCGTCGCGATCGCGAGCCGCACGGCCGGACCGGCTGCGGTGCTCGCCGCGGATATCGACGGCTGCCAGGCAGTCGACACGCCGCAGCAGGTCGTCGACGCCACCGACCTGATCTTCCTGACCGTTCCCGACGACCATCTGGCGTCGACCGCCGCGGCGCTGCATTTCGACGCGTCGCGCGCGGCCGGCCAGGCGCTCGTCCACTGCAGCGGCGCATCGGCGGTCGACCTGCTCGATCCGGCGAAACGGCAAGGCGCGGCCACCGGCGGCTTCCATCCGCTCTACCTGTTCGGCGGCACGGACGCCGATCTCGCCCGCATCGATGGCTGTTCGGTCACGATCGAAGCCGACGGCGCGCTGCACGCAACGCTGATGCGACTTGCTGCCGCACTCGGCTGCCATCCGCTGTCGATTCCGGCCGGCGGCCGGATGCTCTATCACGCGGCCGCGCACTATGCGGCGAGCTTCGCGCTGTGCGGGCTGTCGGAAGCGGTCGAGCTATGGCGCGGCGTCGGCTTCGACGAACAGGCCGCGCTGCGCGCGCTGCTGCCGATGCTCGCCGGCACGATCGAGACCGCACGCGACAAGGGCCTCGCGGATGCACTCGCCGGCCCCGTCTCGCGCGGCGACACGGGCATCGTCGAGCGCCAGCTCGCGCTGCTCGAGGCGCGCGGCGGCGATCATGCGGCGCTGTATGCGCTGATGACCCGCCGCGCGGTCGCGCTCGCGGCGAAGCGCGCCGCGCCGCCGGCCTCGCTGCCGGCGCTCGCCGAAGCCGTCGAAACGTCGCTCGCGCGCACGACCGGGCACCCCTCCCCGTCCCGAGACGAGGCGTGATAAGGTGTCGGCCGATGCGCCGCCATCCGGCGTTGGCGGCAGCACGCTACTCGACTGTATAAAAAGGATGCCAACGATGTTCGGCGAGATCGCCCGTTTTCTGCTCAATACCATCTTCACGCTGTTCGGCGCCGCGCTGATCCTGCGCGTCTGGATGCAGGCCGTCCGCGTCCCGCCGTACAACCCCGTCACGCAGGCCGTGCTGCAGGCGACCAACTGGCTCGTGCTGCCGCTGCGCCGCGTGATCGCGGGCGTGCGCGGCATCGACTGGGCGAGCGTCGTCGCCGCGCTGCTCACCGCGATCGTGTACGTGGTGCTGATGGTCCTGATGGCCGGCTTCGATCCGGCCTCGGTGATCGCGACGCTCGTCGTGGTCGCACTGCTCACCGTCGTGAAGTGGGCGCTCAATCTCGTGATCTGGATGACGATCCTGATGGCGCTGCTGTCGTGGCTCAATCCGCGCTCGCCGGCGATGCCGATCCTCTATCAGCTCACCGCACCGTTCCTGAACCCGCTGCGCCGCGTCATCCCGAACCTCGGCGGCATCGACCTGTCGCCGATCCTGCTGTTCGTGATCGTGCAGGTGCTGCTGATGATCGTCACGCGCGCCGCCGTGTCGCTGACGATGTTCGGCATCTGAGACGGATTACGTCGCCGGCCCCTGCGCCGGCGGCGCGTCGAGCGTGTCGATCACGCCGAAGCGTGCCGGAATCACCGCGTAGCACACGCGCACCTTCTCCCGCGACAACCGCTCGATCAACTGCTGCGCTTCGTCTTCAGTGACGATGAATTCGACCTCGATCGCGAGTGACCCCTGCAGTTCGAAAAAACGGTCTTCGTGCAGCACGCGATGCCGGCCGAAGCCGGCCATCGCACGAAACGCGGAACCGCCCGCGACACCCATCCGGTTCGCTTCCTCGAGCAAATATTCCCACAGCGGCTTCCAGTGCAACCGATGGTGCTCATGCACGTAGAAGCGCAAGAAGACCCTGTCCATCGCCTCCTCCGATGCCGGCGCGCTCAGGCGGCCGCGAACCACGCACGCGCGGTCCACATGCCGAGCGCCGTCAGCGTGAACGATCCAGTCAAGTGTAGGGCAGCCACCGCAAACGCCCATCCGAATTCGCCCTGCACCGCGTGCGTCATCACTTCGACCGAATAGGTCGAGAACGTCGTGAGCCCGCCGAGGAAACCCGTGATCACGAACAGCCGCCACTCGGGCGGCAGCCCGACGCGGGTCGTGAAAACGACGGCAGCGACGCCGATCACGTAGCCGCCGATCAGGTTCGCGGCGAGCGTGCCGAGCGGCACGGCAGGAAAGAACGCGTTGAGCGCAAGGCTCAGAAACCAGCGCAGCAACGCGCCGAGCCCGGCGCCGACGAAGATCGCGACGATCGAATAGAACACGGACGCTCCCGGTCGGTCATGCGGCTGGGTTCCGCCGCCGGCCCCGGTCGCCCGGGGCCATGCCGGTTTCCGGGCGCGCACGGCGCACGCACGGCTGGCACTGGCTGAACTGTATGCGGATTCGCGGCGCGCCTGCAACGACGACGCGCGCAAGCGCGCCCGCCAGGTTGCGTCGCGGGCCAGCTCATTCGCGCTGCCAGGCCGCGTCGAGCGCGGCGAGCGTCGCGAGCGCGCCGCCCTCCAGCCCGATCACGTCCGCGCGGCGCGCATGGGCCTCGCGTGCGTTGATCCGGATCACGTCGGCGCCGAGGCGTTCGCTCAGCATGCGCACCGTCGGAATCGCGGTGCCCGCGCCGATCTCGACGACGGCCACCCGCCCCGCCTGCGCGACCCAGCGATCGAGCGCGCGCTCCTGTACTTCATGGTGGGCGCCGAGCCAGCCCCGGTCGCCGAACATCAGGATGTTCGGCCGGGCAAGGCCGCCGCAACGCGGGCAGCGCGGCAGCTCGCCGACCAGCCGGCACGTGGCCGTGTCGACGTCCGGCGTAAATGGCGCTGCGCTCCACGTGTCGTCCGAGCACGGGCGCAGGCACTGCATCGCATGAATCGAACCGTGGATTTCGACGATTCGCGCCGGATCGAAACCGGCCTTCTGGAACTGACCGTCGACGTTGCTCGTCAACACGAAGCCACCATTGGGCATCGCATCCATCCAGCGCCGCAGGATCGCGAAGCCCGCGTGCGGCACGGTGTCCCGGTAAAGGCCGAGACGATGCCCGTAGAATCCCCACGCGAGTTGCGGATGTGCGCGGAACGCCTGCGGCGACGCGATCTCGTGAAACTCGAAACGCTCGTGACGCAGCGCCGGATACGCACGCCAGAAGCCGTCCGTGCCGCGGAAGTCCGGCAGTCCGGAATCGACGCCGATGCCAGCTCCGGCCGTCACGAGCAGTGCCTCGGCGCGCGCGAGCGCGTGGACGGCTGACGCGACGCATTCCGCAGGCAATTGCGTGGCGGCGCTGCCGTCGGTGGAAGCAATGGAACGGGTGGAATCGGAAGGCGGCATGAGGGAGCTGCGGTAGCGTCGAACGGGCGCGCGAATGGCGTCGCGCGATCATACGCCCGTTCGGGCATCGTGCCGAGGCTTCGTCACGCGGTCGTGGCGCGCCCGCCCGCGGACTCCCGCAGCGCGACGTACTGCAGCAGCATGATCGTCTTCGCGTCGACGATCTCGCCGCGCTCGACGGCATCCAGCGCCGCTTGCAGCGGCATCTCGACGACCTCGAGATCCTCGCCCTCCTCCGCGATGCCGCCCCCGTCGCCCGTGCGCAACGACGCATCGTATTCGCCGACGAAGAAGTGCAGCTTCTCCGTGACCGAACCCGGGCTCATGAACGCCTCGAACACCTTGCGCACGCCGCGCACGCGATAGCCGGTTTCCTCTTCGGCTTCCGCGCGAATGCGCGCGTCGGGCGTCGCATTGTCGAGCAGGCCGGCGGCGGCTTCGAGCAGCATCCCGTCGTGCCCGTTGACGAACGCCGGCATCCGGAACTGCCGCGTGAGCAGCACGTCACCCGTCGCGGCGTTGCGCAGCAGGATGGTCGCGCCGTTGCCGCGATCGTAGGTTTCGCGGCTCAGACGCTGCCACGTGCCGTCGCGGCGCAGGAAATCGAACGTCACCTTCTTCAGCACATACCAGTCATCGGACAGCACCGTCGTATCGACGATGCGGACGCGGTCCCGCGTTGCGGCCATGGCGGCCTCCCATTCGACAAGAGACGGACCGCATGGTAACGTGCATATTCGTGCAATTTCAAGAATTTTCGTGCAACCCCGATGCTGACGACCCAACGCAAAAAGGCGATCCTCGATGCGCTCGCGCGCGACGGCCAGGTGCTGGCCACCGAACTGAGCGTGCAATTCGGCGTGTCCGAAGACACGATCCGCCGCGACCTGCGCGAGCTGGCAGCCGAAGGCCTGCTGCAGCGCGTGCACGGCGGTGCGCTGCCGGCGTCGCCGGCCGTCGCGCCGTTCGCGCAGCGCGAGGCGCTCGAACCGGAGGAAAAGCGGCGCATCGCGCGCCGGGCCGCGCAGATGATCTCGCCCGGGCAGGTCGCGATCGTCGACGGCGGCACGACGTCGGCGCTGCTCGTCAGTCAGTTGCCGCCCGACCTGCGCGCGACGATCGTCACGCACAGCCCGAGCGTAGCCGTCGCGCTGGCCGCGCACCCGTCGATCGACGTGATCCTGATCGGCGGCCGGCTGTACAAGCATTCGATCGTGTCGGTCGGCGCCGCGGCGATGGAAGGCATCGCGCGCATCCACGCGGACCTGTATTTCATGGGTGTCACCGGCGTTCATCCGGTCGCGGGGCTGAGCACCGGCGATTTCGAGGAAGCGGCGATCAAGCGTGCGCTCGCCGAGCGCGCGGGCGAGACGGTCGTGCTGGCCTCGCAATCCAAACTGCGTGCAGCATCGCAGTTCGTGATCGGCGAGCTTGCGCTCGCGCAGACCGTCGTGGTCGAACGGGAAACCGACGCGGCGCTGACCGAGCCGATCGAGGCCGCCGGCGTGACGGTCGTGCGCGCCTAGCGCCTGCCTGCTTGCGCCGATAACGGACTCGCGCCGTCGACACGGCCGCGTCGACGGCCCCGCCCCCCGATCGTTGCGCCGACATCCTCGCGGCGCCGATGTCAGCGTGCTGACAGGCACCGCTTGCTACCATGGGCGACTGCCCAACCGTCACGCCAGTCCGTCCGATGCTTCCGCCCGCCACCCCGACTCCGCCCGCGCCGCCCGACGGCGATCCGCCGTCGCCCGGCGTCCTCGCGCTGTTCATCGCATTCGCGCAGATCGGCCTGACCAGCTTCGGCGGCGGGCTGAGCGGGCGCATGATGCGTGACTTCGTGGACGAGCGGCGCTGGATCGACGAGGAAGCGTTCCTCAACGGGCTTGCGCTGTCGCAGGCGCTGCCGGGCGTCAACGTAAAGAACCTCGCGATCTGGATCGGCTACCGGCTGGCCGGATGGCGCGGCGCGGTGGCCGGCTTCACCGGCATCATCGCGCCGCCGGCCGTGCTGATCGTGCTGTTCGGCATCGCGTTCTCGACCCTCACGCGCTTTACGCTCACGCATGTCGCGCTTGCCGGCGCAGCCGCCGCGGCGATCGGGCTGTCGATCTCGATGGCGATCACCGCGGTGCGCCGGCTGCCGCGTCACGTGCTGCCGTTCGCGGTGATGACGCTCACCTTCGTGTCGGTGGCCGTGCTGCACTGGCCGCTCGTGTGGACCGTACTGATCGGCGGCACGCTGAGCGTTGCGCTCGAATACCGCCGCGCGGCGCCTTCCTCCGCGGGGCGCGACGACCGATGAATGCGATGTCGCGCTACGCCGCCCTCTTCGGCGTGTTCGCGCCGCTGTCGATCGCGACGATCGGCGGCGGGCAGGCGATCATCGCCGACATCCAGCGCCAGGTCGTCGACGTCCATCACTGGATGACGGCAACGCAGTTCGTGAACGACTTCGCGATCGCGCGGATGGCGCCGGGCCCCGGCTCGCTGCTCGCGACGCTGATCGGCTGGCAGGTCGCGGGCTTCTGGGGCGCAGTGATCGCGACGCTCGCGCTGTTCGGGCCGACCGCGTTCCTGATCTACGGCGTCGCGCACCTGTGGCGACGGCATCAGGGCGCGCGCTGGCAGATCGCACTCGAAACCGGCCTGCGCCCGGTTGCAGCCGGCATGATCCTCGCGTCGGTCTGGGTGCTGCTGCAGGCGCTCGATGGCGGCTGGCCCGCGCGGGCGATCGCGGTTGCGTCGACGGTGTGCGTGATGGTCACGCGCCTTCACGCACTGCTGCTGATCGTCCTCGGCGCGTTGCTGCTGATCGGCGTACACGCGCTCGGCTGACCGAAAGAGGCCGAGCATCGGCATGCGAGCAATGACGCAACGCTCCTTCTCCGCCCGTGACCTAGATGCCGCGAAACACCGGCGCACGCCGCTCCGCGAACGCGCGTAACCCTTCATCGAAATCCGCACCGTCGCACGCCTGCCGGCGCAACTCGGCAATCCGTTCGAATGCGTCCACCGGCATCGGCCGCGCGTCCTGCAGCACGCGCAACTGCTCCTTCACCGCGTGCACCGCGAGCGGCGCCTTCGCGGCAATCGTGCGGGCGATATCGAGCGCAACGTCGTCCACGCCGCCGGCTTCCGCGAGCCGGTTCACGAGCCCGTGATGGGCGGCGCGCTCGGCATCGAGCGGCTGCGCGCAAAAAAACATCTCCTTCAGGACGTGAATCGGCAGGTTGTCGTAAAAGCGCAGCAGGCCGCTCGTCGAATACGGCAGGCCGATGTTCGCGGGCGTCATCGCGAAACGCGCACCGCGCTCCGCGATGACGAGGTCGCAGCTCATCACGAGATCGACCGCCCCGCCCCATGCGGAGCCCGCGACCGCTGCGACGACCGCGCCCGGATAGGTCCGGATCCGCCGCAGCGCACGTTCGAGCGGCTTGCCGTAGGCAAGCGGATCGCGGTCGTCGGCGAGTTCGCGAAGGTCGTGGCCTGCGCTCCACACGTCGCCGTTGCCGTCGTTCGACAGAATCACGATCGGCGCCGGATGTTGCGCGGCGAGCGCATCGATGCACGTCACGAGCCGATCGAGCAGCGGTGCGTCGAGCGCATGGCGCCGCGCGGGATTGGAAAACCGCACGCGCGCGATGCGCTCGCCGATCATGTCGACCGTCACGCCCGACGGCGCCGCCTGTTTCGTCACGTCCGTCATTGCACGGCCTCCGCTGCGGCTTCGGCCTGGAAAATCGCGCGCTCGCCCCGCAACGCATCGATCGCATCGTCGTCGTAGCCGGCTTCGCGCAACACGTCGACCGTATGCTCGCCGAGCAGCGGCGGCGCATGGCGCGTGCGCGGCGCCGGCCCGGTGTCGCCCATCGCGCCGAGCGGCGTCACGACCTGACGCACCGTCCCGAGCGTCGGATGCGCGACCGGTTCGACGAGCCCGCAATGCGCGAGCTGCGGATCGGCGAACACCTCGTCGAGCGTATGAATCGGCCCGGCCGGCAGCCCTGCCTCGACGAAACGCTGCGTCCATTCGCGCTTGCCGCGCGTACGCAACCGGCTCTCCAGCAACACCTTCAACGCATCGCGGTTCGCGACGCGCGCATCGTTGGTCGCGAAGCGCGGATCGTTCGGCAATTCGGACAGTTCGAGCAACTGGCACAGCCGCAGCCACATGTCGGTCGTGATCGGCGCGAGGTTCAGCGGCCCGTCGGCCGTCTCGAACACGCCATACGGCGCGATCACCGCATGCGCGTTGCCGGTGCGGCGCGGTACGTCGCCGAGGCTCAGGTAGCGCTGTCCGTGCACGCTCAGCAGCGCAACGAGGCTTTCGAGCAGCGACGTGCCGACGTGCTGTCCGCGCCCGGTTCGCTCGCGCTCGTACAGCGCGGCGATGACGCCCGTCGCGACCCACATCCCCGAGCTGAGATCCCCGATCGCGGTACCCGTGCGGGTCGGTTCGCCGTCTGGAAAGCCGGTGAGGCTCATCAGCCCCGCGTAACCCTGCGCGATCTGGTCGAAACCCGGCCAGTCGCGCAGCGGGCCACGCGGACCGAACGCGGTCACGCTGCCCATCACGAGCCGCGGATCGCGCGCGCTCAGCGCGTCGTAGCCGAGCCCCATCGCGTCCATCGTGCCGGCCTTGAAGTTCTCGATCACGACGTCGGCCTGCGCGATCAGCCGGCGCACGACATCGATGCCGGCCGGCTGCCGGAAATCCACGCAGATGCCGCGCTTGTTGCGATTGCAGGACAGGTAGTACGTGCTCACACCGCGATCGAACGGCCCCCATGCGCGGCTCATGTCGCCGTTCGGACCCGACTCGACCTTGACCACGTCGGCGCCGAGATCGGCGAGCACCATCGAGCAGAACGGCCCCGACAGCGCGCGACTCAGATCGACGACCCTGATTCCTTGTAATGCCTGCATTGCGGACTCCTGATATTGATGACGAGATGTTGCTGACAGCCGGACGATGCCGGCCAGCCGTTCATTCCGGTAGTGGCTGGTGACGCGTTTCGATGGCGAACGGCAGGATCAGGATGCCGAGGCCGAACACGGCCGCGGTCCACGCGACCGGTACGCCGAGCGAACCGTAGCCGTGAATCGCTGCGCCGAGCACGAAGTTCACGCCGGCGCCGATGAAGCGGCCGACCGATGCGTTGAACGCGAATGCGGTCGCCCGTACGCGGGTCGGATACTGCTCCGGAAGCCACAACGAGAAGATCGCGAAATTGCCGCCGAAGAAGCCGAGGAACGCGAGCGAAACCATGAATGCACCGAGCCCGTTCGGCTGATAGAACGCCCAGCCGAACGCGAACACGATCGCCGCGGCCATGCCCGCGAAATACACGCCGAGCGCGGTGCGCCGGCCGACCCGTTCCGCAAGCCACGGCGCGACGAGGCAGCCGACGATCGTCGTGCACGACAGGATCGCCGCGCCGACCGATGCGAGCCGCATCGCGCCGATATGGTCGATGCCGGCGCGCGCCGCAAGCGCGCTGACCGCGCTCGCCTCGTAAACCGAACCGGCCCACAGCCCGACGATCGCGACGCCGACCAGACTCGCGCTCGTCAACGTGCGGCGCAGGAACGCCGGCGCGAAGATCTCGCGCAGCGGGTGCACGCGCTTCGCGTGCGTCGCGTCGCCGTCGCGCACGTCGTGCCGGCGCCACTGCCCCGGCTCCTTCACGCGCATCACGGTGAAGACCGCGAGCAGCGCGGGCGCGAGCCCGCACAGGAACATCGCGCGCCAGCCATAGGTCGCGCCGATCGTGTAGTTCAGGCAAGCCGCGATGAAGAAACCGAAGTAGTAGCCCGTCTGCAGGTAGCCGGCGCCCATCTTGCGGCGATCCTCCGGCCAGCTCTCGGCGACGTAGGTGCCCGCGAGCGCCCATTCGCCGCCGACGCCGATCCCGGCGATCAGCCGGCACGCGGCCAGCACCCATACGTCGTGCACGAACGCAGCTGCACCGGTGAACACCGAATAGATCAGGATGCTCGCGGCGAGCGTGCGCACGCGGCCGAAGCGGTCGGCGAGCGGCCCCCAGATGAACGACAGTCCCCAGCCGATCAGAAACAACGCGAACAGGATCGAGCCGTACATCCCGAGATTCGCGGGCGTCGCCGCGATGCCGGACGCCGGCAGCAGTTCGGTCAGTGCGGGAATCAGCACGAGCGCATAGATCACCGAGTCCACGCCGTCGAGCACCCAGCCCGCGTACACGGCCCAGAAGCCCTTGACCTGCTCGCGCGTGAGCGGCGTGCGCCGCGGCTTCGCGCCGGCCGCCGGCGCGTCGATCGCCTTGAACATCTTCGTCTCCTTGCCGGCCCAGCCGGCTCCGGTGCCGCGTCCGGTCCGGGATGGCCGGTCTGCGGACTCTTTTGTGAGACGAGTATAGAAATGTCAGCGATCGTCGAAAAATATGATATTCATCTTGCTCGATCGGATTGGCTTATGGCTCGAATCGGGAGGCGGCGACAATGGACCTGAGGCAATTGCGCTATTTCGTGAAGGTCGTCGAATGCGGCAACGTCACGCATGCGAGCGAGGCGCTGCACGTCGCACAACCGGCGGTCAGCCAGCAGATGCGCAATCTCGAGCAGGATCTCGGGATGCAGCTGCTCGAGCGCAGCGTGCGCGGCGTCGCGCCGACTGCCGCGGGCCGCACGCTGTACCGGCATGCGCTCGAACTGCTGCGCCAGGCCGACGGCACGCGCGAGCTGCTGCGCCGCGACGCCGATACGCCGCAGGGCCGCGTGACGGTCGGGATGCCGTCGAGCACCGCGCGCGTGCTGGCGATCCCGCTCGCGCGCGCCGTGCGCGAGCGCTATCCGGGGATCATGCTGGAATTGATCGAGGCACCGAGCGCCGATCTCGACACGCTGCTCGAACGCGCGCGGCTCGACCTCGCGATCGTCGTCGATGCGGTCGACACGCGCGGCATCGCGATTCACCGGCTGCTGACCGAAACGCTGTACCTGATCACGTGGCCCGGTTTTCCGGTGCCGGACGATCCCGTTCCGCTCGACGCGATCGCTCGGCTGCCGCTCGTGCTGCCGAGCGCACCGAACACGATCCGCAACCGCGTCGACTGGGCGATGCGCGAAGCCGGGCTGTCGTACCAGATCGGTTTCGAGGCGAGTTCGACCGGGCTCCTGTTCGCAGCCGTGATGGCGCAGCTCGGTGTGACGATCCTGCCGTGGACGGCCGCGCATGTCGAGATCGAGGAACGCAAGCTCAAGCTGTCGACGGTCGCGCACCGGCTGTTCGTGCGCGACCTGTCGCTGTGCTGGCACGACACGGCGCTCGTCAGCAATGCGGTGCAGAAGGTGAAGGCGGAGATCGTCGCGCTGTTCGACACGCTCGGGCGCCGGCCGGAATGGGCGGCAGGAAACGCCGGGCACGTGTGACCCGCGACGCACATCGCGCATCGCCCGTGCCTTGCGCAACGCTGCCGCACGCACTAAGCTCCTTTCATCCTGGGTACCGCTGACACCTGCTCTTCTCCTCGCCGCTCGGTATAAGCGTCGGGGGAAGGAGTCCGTTCGTGTCCCCGTTCCAGTCCGCCTGGCTTCTGCTGGGTATCAGCGTTGTCGCCGAAGTACTCGGCTCCGTCGGCCTGAAATTCTCCGCCGGCCTGTCCCGCCCGCTACCGTCCGCCATCACGATAGTCTGCTATGCAAGTGCCGTCTGGCTAATGGCGCTCGCGACGAAGCGCCTCGAAATGGGGCTCGCCTATGCGAGCTGGGCCGCCGCCAGCACGGCGGCCACCGCCGTCATCGGCATCGTCTGCTTCGATGAGTCGGTATCGTCGCTGAAGCTCGTCGGCATCGCGTTGACCGTCTGCGCCCTCGTCGCGCTCAATCTCGGCGACGCCGCCGCCGGCTGATGGCATGCGCGGTAGACGGTGGGCGGTGGGCGGTGGGCGAGCGAACCGTGCGCGCGCCGTGCGGCATGGTGCGCCGAACATTGACAACGCCCCCCGCCGCCCCTTGATGTTGGTCGCATCGTAACCATCACCGGTTCAGCTCAAGAGGTTGTCGGCCCGCTCGTGCTCGACACCTCTGCCTTCCTGGAAGGTCTGCTGCTTGGCGCCGGCCTGTTCACGTCGGTCGGCCCCAAGGACGCCTTCGTCATCGAGCGCTCGATTTCGCGCTCCCATCTGCTCTCCATTTCGCTCGTCTGCGCGGGCAGTGGCGCGCTGCTGATCGAGCTCGGCGCGAGGACGGCATCGCTCGCGTGGTTCCTGATGCTCGCGTACGGCGCGCGCACCTGCCGCGCGTGATTCGCCCGCGTGCTGGCGTGGCGCGTGCTCGACCTGTTCGTCGCGGTGATGATGCTCGGCTTTGCCGTGCGCTTCGCGATCGACGCGCGTTGAAACCGGCCATGCCGCTCAGCCGCCCGCCACCGCGCGAAACGCGCGATACGCGTGCGCATGCAGCTCGAAGCCGATACCCGGCACCTGCGGCGCATGCGCATACCCGGCGTCGACCGTTTCGCCGTGAGCGAGTCCGCTGAACGGATGAAACGAGAACGGATTGACTTCCGCACCGCCGAGCCCGAGCGCGGCCACCACCTGCAACGAGAACAGGTGGCCGCCGTGCGGCCAGAACGCATCGCGCTGCCAGCCGTTCGACACGAAGTGGTCGACGATCTGCAGGTAACCCGGCAGCCCGTAGCAATGAACCGGATCGAACACGAGGAAATCGCGCTCCTTGCGCAAGCCGCCGTAGCGCTCGAGCAGCTTCGCTTCCGCAAGCGAGAACAACGCTTCGCCGGCCGCGACGGGCGGCGCGTATTGCGCGGTCAGGCCTGCATGAAGCGGCAAGTCCAGCGGATCGCAGATGTCCTCGAACCACCAGAGACCGAACGGCGCCA
This sequence comes from Burkholderia sp. WTPI3, assembly GCF_021483755.1. NCBI lineage: Bacteria > Pseudomonadati > Pseudomonadota > Betaproteobacteria > Burkholderiales > Burkholderiaceae > Burkholderia > Burkholderia sp. WTPI3. The sequence goes on from NZ_JAGIXF010000033.1 coordinate 53,734, forward strand.
GCATCGCGGCGGCCGCGCGGCCGCTTGCCGCGTCGTACGTGTTCATCGCATCGACCGCGAGATGCGCGCTGTCGGCAAGACAGCCGGCAGCGGCTTCGATACGTCGCCGGTCGCGATCGGGATCCGCGCCGCCGATCTTGATCTTCGCGTGCGTGTAGCCGAGATCGGCGATGCGGCGCATCTCGTCGGTCAGGCGCGCGAGATCGTCGTGCGGATAGCGATAGCCGCCGCCTGCGTAGACGCGCACACGCGGCGTCGACGTGCGCGCGAGCCGATCTGCGAGAAAGCAATGCAGCGGCAGGCCCGCGATCTTCGCGGCGGCATCCCAGATCGCCATGTCGAGCGTGCCGACCGCCACGCATCGCTCGCCGTGTCCGCCGGGCTTTTCGCCCGTCATCATCGCGCGCCATGCGCGAAACGGATCGAGGTTCGTGCCGGCCTCGTCGGCAAGCGCGTCCGCGGCGTTCAGCAGGCGCGGCGCGAATCGTTCGCGGATCAGCCCGCCCTGCGCGTAGCGGCCGACCGATGCATAGCCGTACCCTGTCACCGGGCGACCATCGCGCACGACATCGGTGACGACCGCGACGACGCTCGTCGTCAGGCCGCCCGACGGAATCGCCGGATCGGCATAGCGGGAAACCGGGATCGCTTGCTCGCGGATGTCGGTGATGCGCATGGTCGGGGTTCCGGGAAAACGTTCGGCTGTCGCATGCCGTCCACGCAATGCGGCCGGCGCGGCGAGCGGATCGCTGCATCATAGGCGCTTGCGCGATCTCTCGCAGACGTGCGGCCGGCGCGATTTCGTGGCGTCGTGGCGTCGTGGCGTCGTGGCGCTCGTTCGACGTCGTCCGAATCGCATCGCACGTCAATGGCGTCCGGATCCGATTTTCATCGTGCGCGGCGCGCGGGAGAGTTCATCGAAGCCGTTCGATGCGCGGCGCCGACACGACCGCGGATGCGATCGACATCCCGATGGACATCCGATACGAAGCGCGTATGATGAATTCGTCCGAGCATGTGTCATTGCACCCACCGCTCGCCCCGCCGTTTGCCCCCTTGCAGCGTCGCGCCTTCATCCGCACGCACTGTTGCCCCTTCACCCCCCACCTGTCGCGCCGCGCAGCGGCGATACCGGTCGGATGCGTTCGTCCGCGCGATTCGTCACGGCCGAACCGAGGAGTTCGTCATGAGCATGCATCTCTATCGCGGCTTCGAAATCTATCCGCTGATCTACCCGCACGTTACGGCCACCAACGGCAACGCGCACAACTACGACGGCGGCTTCGACGCAGCCGTAAAGATTTGCCTGCGCGACACCGCCGACACATTGGCCCGCAGCGAGACGTTCCGGCTGCTCGACAACGCACCGTTCGATTCGGCAGGTGAAGCGCGCCGGGCTTCCATCCGCTATGCGGAAGAAATCATCGACGGCAATCACGGCAAGCAACCGCTCTTCGCCGACACGCACTGACGCTGCGAGTCAACGCTATCCAGGCGGCACGCGAGCGCGTATTCCACGACGCCGGCCGACGCGGCCTTCCGGCTGCCCCGCTCTCGTGAGCGTCGTACGCGTCGTGAACCGCACGCCTCGCGCATCGTTGCGGAACGACTGACGTTCCGGAGCGAAGTCCGGTCGCTCTCTTCCCTTCCAGCGCATGCTCGACCTGCATCGGCCGCCAACCGCCGCCGCAGCGAGTCGACGCGCCGGCCGCGCATGCATCCACGCCACCGACTCGCGGATTCGGCAAAGGCCGCAGAGCGCAGATATCCGGGTGCGCGTCGATTTGCCTTTACCCCGTCGTTTGCCCGCCAGGGCCCGCGGTCACGCAAGATGTCGTCGTCGACCAAAAGTGCGTCGCATTTGTTATTGATGGCGGTCGGATATTTTCTAGATCGCGCGGTTTTGTGCCGACAAGATACATGTCGCCAGGCTGGCAACAGCGTTCCGACGCGCCGCGTCGCCATCCTGGAAAAGCGCAGTTCATAGGAACGCAGGCCAGACAATAGAAATATGGATTGGAGGATGACATGAACGGTGGTCACACGAGTCTGGCAACAGGCCTTAAGCAACGTCACGATGCGGTCGATCGCGGGCATGCCGATGACGATGTTCTCGTTCGTCGGCACCGAGATCGTGACGATTGCCGCGCGGCTGAACCAGCATAGCCGAGACGCGCAATCGAACCTCGGCCGTCGCGACGTATCGTCGGCCTGAAGACTGGCCCGAGGGTGAATGCAGACGCGGGAAACCGCTGCCTGCGCGTCGGTCGAGTGTGCGTCGCGCGCTTCGCCGACACCCATGGCGCAACGATGATTTTTTCGGCGCGGCCCGGACGATGACGTCCGGGCCGCGTCGTTCCCGGGGTACGCGGAACCCCGGGTCGAAGTCCGCGCCCCGTGTTGGCCGGCCTCTGCGATTCAGCTGGAATCGCGCTGGCGCCTTGTTCCGCTTCTGCGTCAGCAGTTACCCGATCAGTGCATCGTCATGACTCATCCAACGCCCGTTGCAAGCCCGCCGGAATCCGACAAACCGACGCGTATCCGGTTCGGCTTCATCCTGTTGCCGAATTTCACGCTGACGGCGTTCTCCGGCATGATCGACGTGCTGCGGCTCGCGGCCGATGAAGGCGACAACAGCCGGCCGGTCCGATTGTCATGGACGATCCTGGGAGACATGGACTCCCCCGTTCGCGCAAGTTGCGGCATTCAGATTCCCGCGTGGGAATCGTTGAGCTCGAATCAGGCATTCGACTACGTGGTCGTCGTCGGCGGGCTGCTGCATGCCCGCTCGGAACTCGACGCGGCCACGCTGGAATTCATTCGTGCGGCTGCGTCGGCGGGCTCGATGCTGGTCGGCATCTGCACCGGCGCGTTCGCGCTCGCGCGCGCGGGTGTGATGGCCGGGCATCGCATCTGCATCAGCTGGTTTCACTACTGGGACTTCATCGAGCGGTTCCCGTCCGTCGATGCGAACCTCGTCGTGTCCGACCGCCTCTATGTGCTGGACGGCCGACGCGTGACCTGCTCCGGCGGGCGGGCGTCGATCGATGTCGCCGCCGCGATCCTGGTCCGGCACATCGAGCCGTCGATCGTCTACAAGGCGCTTCGCATCCTGCTGGTCGACGGACGCAAGACGGTCAGCGCGCCGCAACCGCATCCGCCCGGTGTCGCGCCCAACGCGCATCCGAAGGTGAAACGCGCGATCCTGCTCATGGAGCAACACATCAGCCACTCGATTACGATCGACGAGCTGGCGCGCAGGCTGGATCTTTCGGCGCGGCAACTCGAACGCCTGTTCAGGGAAGCGACGGGCAGCGGGCCGGCCGCCTGCTATCGGGCGATCCGGATTCGTACGGCTGCGTGGATGCTGATGCATCTGGACAAGAACATTTCCGAGATCGCGGCGGGCTGCGGCTTTGCCGATGCGTCACATCTGGGGCGCGAGTTTCGGCGGGCGTACGGGATGTCGCCGAGCGCGTATCGCGAGCGTCAGACACCCAGGGCATTGAGTGAACTATCGGACCCGGCGCAGCCGGCCACCTCACTGGGCGAGCTGTTCCCGAATCGCCACGAGTTTTATTGAGTCGGTGTGGCCGGCTTGCCATCGGGGCTGAACTCCCGGTTCACGGGTACGGGAAAGCGGTGAAATCGTCGCATCGTTTGATGCGTGCGCGGCCCGTGCCGCCCTTGCCGCATGCAAGGGCCGGGACGAGAAACGCCGCGGACCGCGAGGATATCCGGACCGCGGCGATATGCGCCAGCTGGACCTGTAAGGCCGCTCAGGCGAACACGAAGTACTTGCGCGCCGTCTCCACGACTTCCCACGTTCCTTTCATGCCGGGTTCGATCACGAACACGTCGCCGGCCTTCAAATGCACCGCCTCCTCGCCTTCCGGCGTGATGATGCAGTAGCCGTCGAGGAAGTGGCAGTATTCCCATTTCTCGTAGTTCACCTCGAACTTGCCCGGCGTGCAGATCCAGGTGCCCATGATCTTGCTGCCATCCTTCGAGAGGTACGCGTTGAGGTTCACGGTGTGCGGATCGCCGCCGATGCGCTTCCACTTGGTCGCGTCAAGGACCGGGGTCGGGCAGGTTTCGCGCAGGACGGTGATGAAATCGGACATGTCGGCTCCAGACAAACGATCGGGTAAGAGGTCTGTCACGTTAGTTCGAAAGCAACATCGGGGCTTGCATGCTTCCGACACCGACTCGTCTAATTTCGACACCGGCGGGCTGGCGGGCGTGACGCGGACGGGTTGCGCTCGACGTTGAACGGATTCACGTGAGCGCCCCTGACGCTATCTCTGGTGCCGCCCCCCGTGACAGCCCCGCTCCGTTCGCGGAATCGCCGGGTTGGAATGGGGCCGCCATCGGGGAACGCGCAGTGCGTTTGCACATGGCCAAAATGCCTCGCTTGCAACACGGTCGCCAAACCCTGTAGAATTACGCGTTCTGCGGGCGTCGTATAATGGCCATTACCTCAGCTTCCCAAGCTGATGACGTGGGTTCGATTCCCATCGCCCGCTCCACCTCAAACCTAACCTGTTGATTTTCTTCCGGTTACGGTCCTGACAGCACGAACACTCCGCGAGACTACTACAGTGGTGGTCCGTCATGCAGGGTGTGTCCTGCCTGTATCGCCGTCCTAGCGGCATCTACGCTGTCCGTCTTGTTGTCCCTAAGCGGTTGCGCAAGTCCATCGGTAGGACGGAAATACACACGTCTACCGGCGTCCGAAGTCTGGCGGTTGCGAAGACTGAGGCGCTTAGAATCCAGCTTCACTGGCGCAAACACTTTCAGGCGATGGACGCGGAAAAACTCAGGAACGAAAGCCCACTGATTGCTGGCGACGGGATGATTTCCGTCACGGCGGCGGCGGACGCTATCGGCATCTCACCCGGCGCACTCGCTGGCGAACTGCTCAATGACCGGGCGCAGGTGTATGCGCACGTTCAAGGTCTCCCCTGTTGGTCGGTTCCTGACTTGAACGAGATCGAGCGCGACTATGACGGCGGACTTATCCTGAATGACGTTGAGGCCAAAGGCGTCCGGTCGATCCATTCCGGCATGGTGCGGTTCCTCGATAACCGTGCGACGCTTGGCCGGTTCGTCGTAGGTGAGAGGTCCGTAGAGTCGGTTTTGCGGCTCGGTGAGCGCGCCGCCGTCATTCTGGATGACGAGCTGGAAGTGTCGCTGGCTGAGTGCGTCACGACGAAAGCCGCCGTCGCACAAGTGCGTGCTCGCCTTGCCTCAGCTATGCCGCCAGCGAGCGCCGCCGTGCGACCTGCCACGACGATGCCGCCCGCGCCGCCAGCAAGCCCCGCTGTGACGCCAAGCATAGCAACGCCCATCATCCACGATGCAATCACGGCGCGGCAGGGCTCCAAGCGCTTTTCAGACCTGTTCGAGCTTTACAAGCAGGACCGGAGCTGGAAAGAAGAACAGACCCGCCGCATGACAACCGAAGCCGGTCTGTTCAAGGACTTGATGGGCGATCCAGCGCTGGGCGACATCGAGAAAGAGACCGTGCTGGAGTTCGCGCGCCTGCTGGCTCTACTGCCGACAGACATCCACGACGCACGGCGCAAGTATCGTAGCGAGACCGGAGAGACCAAAACCCTCCACGAACTGATAGAACTCGCCAAGCGCGACGGGCTGAAACGCAAGAATGAGGAGACGGTGAAACGGCACGTCGGGAACGTTAGCCAGATTCTCGGCTACGGCGTCAAGGCGGGCTTGATGCACTTCAATCCGGCATCGAGCTACAAGCGCGGGCGTAGTGTTGGCACGGGTTCGCGCGCACAGGACGACCGGCAGCAGTTCGCGCCTGACGAGCTGGAGCGCATCTTTTCACAGGACTGGTTTGTGCGTGGCGCGGGAACCGTTAGAGCGGACGGCTCCACGCACTGGCGACCGCACTACTACTGGCTGCCGCTCTTGGGCCTGTTGACCGGCGGGCGTATCAATGAGCTGTCACAACTCTACCTAGACGACATACGGCAGTCCGAGAAGGGGGTTTGGTTTGTGGACTTCAACCTTGACGGTGACAAGGTGGAGGACGTGTCCGACAAGTCACTAAAGACGGTCAACGCCGTTCGCGTCGTGCCGCTCCATGCAGAGCTGGTGCGTCTCGGCTTGCCCGAGTATGTCGAGCGGCTGAGGCGTGCAGGTCATACCCGTCTGTTTCCAGAGCTGAAGCGAGACCCGGTGAAGGGCTACGGCAAGCCCGCCGGATCGTGGTTTAACGAGCGCTTTCTCGGCAAGAGGCTCGGTATCGAGCGCAACGGGATGAAGACGTTCCACTCGTTCCGGCATACGTTCGTTACAGCGCTTGATCGGCTTGAGCTGCCTGAGCGCGTGATGACGCAATTAGCCGGGCATGAGCGCGGCAAGACGCAGAGCGGGAAACGCTATGCGAAGGACCGCGACGCCGACGAGTTGGCAGAAATTTTTGCCCGGTTGCACTTCCCTGCACTCGCTGGCGTAGCGCCGTTCAGGATTGACGATGCTCTCGCCGCGATCAAATGGGCAGCGCGTCAGAAGGTGGCGGCGAGCCGACGCGAACGGCGCTAGGTGAGACCAATCAGGGTCCGCCCCTTTTGGGTTCGCTTATACTCGCAATCGCATCCGCTGGTGCGCGGATCGAGTGTCCAAATATGAGCGGGGTAAAGCGGCCCCGCGTTCGTTGATAAAAGTCGGTAGCGAGACAATGAACAAAAAGGCGAAGGGGAAATGCTGTCCAAGCTGCGGGGCGGATCAGTTCAAGAAGGCTTCTCTGGTTCATGCGGAGGGCGTTGGAGTGACTGCGGGAGCGCTCGCGGGGTCGGCTGGAGTAAATGCCGGGATCGGTATCAATGCGTCGGGCCTGGCGTTGAAGGCCGCGCCGCCCAAGCGGGGTGGCGCTTTCAAGAACTTCTTTTGGCTTCTCGTTATCTGGGCAAATGGTTTCGCGTTCGGGCCGAAATGGCTTGGCCTCGACGCGGATACTAGCTTCCCGGTGTGGTGGTTCTTTGGCGGAATTCTGACGATGATCGCCGTCGTTGCGGCCAATCGCTCGGAGGCAAAGACGGCTCACGCTGCTGCACTCGCCGAGTATGACAAGGTCTATATGTGTCTTCGGTGCGGGACGTTCTACAAGCCGTTCGAGGAATGAACCGGCAGCCGGAGCGTATGAACACATACACTCCGGAGCCAGTTGTAACCCCCTCATGGAGCCGTGCAGGCTTGTCGGGAGCGTCCGCGTCCGGATGCTCCCTGTCGGCGCTCTCTTGCGCGTCGTATAAGGTTTCGTCAAAAAACGCTGCCAGTTGAAACACGGTATCCCTTCGAGGTCGGCTGTTTTTTCTAGGGGTTTGTTACCGGTTCGCGCCGCCCGTTTTTGTTGCGTGGCGGCAGTGCTGCGTTTCATCCTCTCGGGGCCGGGTGTCGCTTTGCTTCACCCCTTCCCATGTTCCTGTGAATGAAGGGAATGCAGCATGAGGGACTGTGCGTCAGTGCTGCATGCATATGGTTTACAGTTATTAGGCCCGCCAGACCACCTCTAGGCCCAGCAAGAGCTGGGCGGGATTAAGGTCGTTTTTTTCGCCCCTTTTTTTGGAAAGACCGATCAGAGCTTCAGGTATCGCAAGGCGTCCTTTACCGCGCGCTGAAGCTCGTCGTCCGCTTGCAGGTGGCTGCTCTCGCTTCGTAGGCGTTGCTTCTTGTCGCGCTGCCCTACTGACCGGAAGCTGTGCAGGCCGCGTTCCGGCGTTGCGTCTTTCAAGCGCCTGTTGATCTTGATCGCCTCCAGCCTGAACCGATCCCCTTTGGCTTGTATCTCGGGATCAACGGGCGTGCGGAACCGGAAGAAGCGCGCAAGGTTCGTGAACTTATATCCATCAAGGTCCGCCAGCTTGACTAAGCCGGTGTTCTTGAGTGCATCGCCTTGCAAGGTGACCTCGACGCGTGCGCGCCATTCGTTCGGCGGAAGCAGTTGGCCGCCATCCGTGCGCTTCCAGTAGCACTGCCACGACACGTCATCCCCTTTGTTGCCTTCGCGATAATTTAGAAGTGGGTCTAGCCGCGCTCCCTGCACATCCATGAAGCGATTGGCCCAGACTTGAGGATCGAACTGACGGGGTTTGCTTCCGTCCGTCAGCAAGCTCGATTGCAGGCGACGGGTCATTTCGATAGTTGATGCGTCGCGCTCCACCTCTCCGGTATGCAGGAAGTCGCACGCGACCTCAATCGCGACGATTTCCGGTTCGTGGGTGAGCGGATACCGTGCCGCGAATTCCGCCAATACCTTACTGAGCGCCGCGTAGTTATTCGCCAACCGGTCGGTTGCGCGCACAACGAACGTATCCGCTACACCACCGGGGCCATCGTCAATAGCGAGGACGTAGAGCTTCCCCGCGCCCGCTGCATCGAGCGCGGATTGGACGTGCTGGAACTGTGTTGGACGTGAGGTGCGAAGCCTCACGTCCAACCAGTCCACACAAGCCTTTCGCCGGAAATTCTGAAGCGCGGCCATGATGCTATGCGCGCGCGGCCAGAGCCGGAGCGGTTGCGATTTTCTGATGCCGCCAGTTGATATCGGTATCGAATTCGACAGCGAACCCTTGCGGCGCTTGCTTCGCGACGGCGAGCGTTGTAGACGCGTGGACGTTTCTGATAAACGCCTTGATTGCACTGAGGGCATACATAGGACGCCATGCACGCCCGTCGTGGTATCGCACGGCAGGCGTGAGCACATGACCGCACACATCGGTTTTGCCCTTGCGCATGTCTGCAAGAGCGTCATCCCATGACCGCATCGCGCCGAGAAAGTCGCGCAGGATCAAGGCGGTTTCGCCTGCCGGATAGATGGTTTCCTTGACCTTCATGCGTGCGCTCCCTTTGCGTTGGCGGCGTTCTGGCGTTGCGCGGCATGGCCGAATTCCAAAAGCTCACGGCCAATCGCTTGAGCCTCTTCCGGCGAGAGGACAAACACCATGAGGGGTTCTTTGATGACGAACTGCACGACCGCACTATTTTCGCTTGGGGCAAGGGCGGCCTGCGCGCCTTTCCATTTCCGCCCCAAGCCCGTGCTACCCGGCTCGCCTAGACCGAACGCCTGTAGAGCCTGCTTTGCGCGACCGGACAAGGGCATCGCCCCGGTCTGCATCCGGCGTTCGAATTCAATGAACTCGGCCAAGTCCTGAGGCTTGTAGTAGGCGGGGCGTCCTACGTGGACGACCGGGACGCGATAGACGACGCTCCGGGATTGATTTCGGTTGTTGCGAAGCCAGAGCGCCCATTGGCTCTCCGATTTCGTCGGAAGCTCTTTCGCCAGATGTTCGGCTGCTGCCTGAGTGCTGAGAAGTTCGTCAGCCATGATGGATTTCACCCGCAATGTTGTTTAGCTAACGACATGCTATCAATAATCCATAACGAACACCATATAAGATTCGATATTGATTCGTTACGATCAAGGTCGTATACTGGCCTCACATTAAACGTTCGTCTCGTCGTGAGGCCACTTGCAGGAGCATGGAATGGCACAAGGGAAATTCGTCGCTTACTACCGGGTCAGCACGGCGCGTCAGGGCGCGTCCGGTTTGGGTCTCGACGCACAGCGCGAAGCGGTTGCCCGCTACCTGAATGGTGGCGAATGGGAATTGGTGGGCGAGTTCACTGAGACAGAGACCGGCAAGGGTGCGAACGCACTGGAGAAGCGCCCGCAGCTTCGTGCCGCGCTTGAACTGTGCAAGCGTCGTGGCGCGACGCTCATCATCGCCAAGCTCGACCGGCTCGCCCGTAACGTGCATTTCGTGTCCGGTCTGCTGGAAGCCGGGTGCGATTTCGTAGCCGCCGATATGCCACAGGCGAACAAGGTCATGATCCAGATGCACGCCGTGATGGCTGAGTGGGAGCGCGATCAGATCAGCAAGCGGACAAAGGACGCACTGGCGGCGGCAAAGGCGCGCGGCGTGAAGCTCGGGACGGCAGGAGCCGCGAACCTCAAGCCGAACATGGAGGCCCGCCAGCAAGCCGCTGATGCCTTTGCAGCACGGTTGGCGGGGATCGTGGCAGGGTTCCGCGCCCGGAACCTCTCTCAGCGTGACATGGTGGCCGAATTGAACGTGCTGGGGATCAAGACGCCAAACGGCAGCCAGTGGCACCGAGGCCAACTCTGCCGACTGCTGGAACGTATCGAAGCGGCGAACATGCGGCAACAGGCAGACGCCAGCACCGCGCCGACGGTCTGATATACTCCGCGCTACATTTGTTGGTTCCAGCGGGCGATGTCGCCCACCGGATGTTCCTTTGTAATCAAAGCTTTGCGTAGTGTTCGAAGCGAGGGTTCCATTCCCATCGCCCGCTCCACTTTCTGCTGCACTGCAGCCTGCGCATGAGCCGCCTCGTCGAAGGCGGCTTTTTTGTAACATGTGTCGGTTCATCCGCCACACTGCCGCGCAACGGGGCCCTCGCCCGAACCGAGCCTTTCTCTGTCACCGATGATGCACGACGATCCGAACGAAGCCGGCCAGCCGCCGCACGATGCCGCCCTTCCCGACGAAGCCGCCGATGGCGCCGACGAAGTCAATCCGCTGCACCGCCGCCGCATCCGCAGCTTCGTGACGCGCGCCGGCCGCGTGTCGACCGGCCAGCGCCGCGCGCTCGACGATCTGGGCCCGCGCTTCGTGGTGCCGTACGCACCGGAAATCCCGGACTGGGACGCCGTATTCGGCCGCAGCGCGCCGCGCATCCTGGAGATCGGCTTCGGGATGGGCGCATCGACCGCCGAAATCGCCGCACACCGGCCGGGCGACGACTTCCTCGGCGTAGAGGTGCACGAGCCTGGTGTCGGCGCGCTGCTGAAACTGATCGGCGAGCAGGACCTGCCGAACATCCGCATCATCCAGCACGACGCCGTGGAAGTGCTCGAGCACATGCTCGCGCCGGAAAGCCTCGACGGCGTGCACATCTTCTTCCCCGATCCGTGGCACAAGGCACGCCACCACAAGCGCAGGCTGATCCAGCCGCCGCTCGTCGCGCATCTCGCGTCGCGCCTGAAGCCCGGCGCGTACCTGCACTGCGCAACCGACTGGCAGAACTATGCGGAACAGATGCTCGAAGTGCTCGGCGCCGATCCGTCGCTCGAAAACACGGCCGCTGACTACGCGCCGCGCCCAGACTATCGCCCCGTGACGAAGTTCGAACGGCGCGGGCTGCGGCTCGGCCACGGCGTGTGGGATCTGGTGTTCCGCAAGCGCGCCGGCTGAATCCCCGCCACAGCGGCGCATCGCACGCGTCGCGTCGCGCCATGAAAAAACGGCCCGACCGGCATCTGCCGATCGGGCCGTTTTGCATGGAAGCGCCCGCGTCACACCGGCGTCACGCCCAGTTCAGCCACCCGCTATAGCCGACGAGCAGCACGAACAGGCCGAACGCGATCCGGTACCACGCGAACACCGTGAAATCGTGCGTCGCGACGTAGCGCAGCAGCCAGCGCACGCAGACGAACGCACTGACGAACGCCGCGACGAGCCCGAGCGCGAACAGGCCGAGCGAGTCGACCGTGAACGCCTGCCAGTCCTTGACGGTTTCATAGAGCGTCGCGCCGAAGATGATCGGAATCGCGAGGAAGAACGAGAATTCGGTCGCAACGCGCCGGTCGAGGCCGAACAACATCCCGCCGATGATCGTCGAGCCCGAGCGCGACATGCCGGGCACCAGCGCGAAGCATTGCGCGATGCCGACCTTCAGCGCATCGAGCGGCGTGAGCGCATCGACCGACTGCACGCGCGGCGGCTCGCTGCGCTCGCGCTGCCGCGCCTCGGCCCACAGGATGATCGCGCCGCCGACGACGAGCGCGAACGCAACCGGCACCGGCGAGAACAACACGGCCTTGATCTTCTTCTCCAGCAGCAGGCCGAGCGCGATCGCGGGAATCGTCGCGATCACGACGTTCAGCGTAAAACGCCGCGCGTCGGGCCGTCCCGGCAGGCCGGACACGATCGATACGATCCGTTGCCGGTATTCCCAGCAGACGGCGAGGATCGCGCCGAACTGAATGACGACGTCGAAGGTTTTCGCGTGCGCGTCGTTGAAGTTCAGAAAGCTGCCGGCAACGATCAGGTGACCGGTACTCGACACAGGGAGGAATTCCGTCAGCCCCTCGACAACGCCGAGGATTAATGCCTTGCAGATCAGGATCCAGTCCATCCGTGGCCCAACTCCGAAATGTTCGAAAGAAAGGGCCACACTACCGCCGCGGCCCACCCGGCCGCGCGCGGTGCATCGTCACTTTTCGACGATAGCCACGCGTATGCCGTTTGTAAGAATCGTAATTGTACCGGGTTCGTAGTTCACACCGGCAAATTGCAGTTGTTCGGGCTTGAACGTGTAGATCGGATAATTGGTCAGGACCTGCGTCGCGAGCAGGCCGGCGGCCGCACCGACCTGTTGCGCATACATCTGCGCGTCGCCGTCGAGCACGAGGCTGTCGACGGCCGGCGCCTTCAGCACGACCGAGCGGCTCGGCGCGTCGTACGCGAGCTGGCCCGACACGGTGAACTTGCCGCTCACGGGCTCGCGCAGGAACGGGCTCGCGAAATGTGCGTCGAGCTGCACGGCGACGCGGTTCTGGTCGGGCAGCAGGTTGACGGCCGGATTCGCGAGCGACACGTCGACGACCTGCGCGACCGTCTTCTGGTACGGAAACTTGCGCGCGACGGCTTTCTGCACGTCGCCGCGCGAGAACGTGTAGTGATCGGGGATGAACGGGAACGTCGACGCGCAGGCGGCGAGCGATACCGACACGCCGATGGCGCCGGCGCAGACGGAGAGGAAACGGCGCCGGCCGGGCGCGCAAGGTGCGGTCATGCTGGAAATCTCCTGTGTCGGGCGGAGCGGCAGGCTGGCTATCGGCTCCAGCCCATGGCGGGGCAATGGACCAAAGTTAGTGCTGCGGCGCGGGCTGGCGGTTCCATGCGTGTGCTGACGGCTTCGAATGCGGCGAACGCCCGGCGCGGCGGCGGCGCGTCACCGCGCCGGGCGGGCGCCCCCGGACGGCTGCGTCGCGACTTCGAGGCGCGTGAGCCAAGCAAGCGCGTCGTCGCGCGCCGCGCCGCACATCTCGGCGGACGGCTGCAGCCCGGAACAGCAGGCGGGCCGCTCGGGCCGGCCGAAGATCCGGCAGCGCAGGTCGTCGCCGAGCTGCACGCAACGCACGCCGGCCGGCTTGCCGTCCGGCATGCCCGGAATCGGGCTGGAAATCGACGGGGCGATGCAGCACGCGCCGCAGCCCTCGCGACACGCATGCGGCGGCGGGACATCGGCGGGCGCCGGGCGAACAGGCATTTCGACGGACACTCGGCTCTCTCGTACGATCAACAAAAAACGGTGCGGCAACCGGACGCGGGGTGCGGCAGCCCACCGCGCATTGTGCCACCGCCGGCTGCGACGTTATTACACAATGCAGCCCGAACGCGCGTTTATATACTCGAAAGCATCCAGAAAGCGCGAGACCACCATGAGTTCCGGTTCTGCCGACACGATGTTCCGTCCCGATCTGCTTGCGAAATACGGCGCGAACGGGCCGCGCTATACGTCGTACCCCACGGCGCTGCAGTTTCGTGACGATTTCGACCCGGCCGACTACGTGCGTGCCGCGAGCGACCCCGGTGCGTCGTCGAGCGAGCTGTCGCTGTACGTCCACATCCCGTTCTGCAACACGGCCTGTTTCTACTGCGGCTGCAACAAGATCACGACGAACAACCGCCGCCGCGCGCGCCCGTACCTCGACCAGCTGAAACGGGAAATGGCGCTGCAGGCCGCGCTGTTCGACCCCGCCCGCCCGGTCACGCAGCTCCACTGGGGCGGCGGCACGCCAACCTTCCTGTCCGACGCCGAAACGGCCGAGCTGATGGCCGCCACCCGCGAACACTTCACGCTCGCGCCGGATGCCGACGCCGAGTTCTCCATCGAGATCGACCCGCGCACGGTCACGCCCGCGACGCTCGTCCACCTGCGCACGATCGGCTTCAACCGGCTGAGCCTCGGCGTGCAGGACTTCGATCCGGTCGTGCAGCAGGCGATCAACCGGATCCAGCCGCTCGCGATAACGGCCGACCTGCTGAGCGCCGCGCGCGCGACGGGCTTCCATTCGGTCAGCGTCGACCTGATCTACGGGCTGCCGCACCAGACGGTCGCCGTGTTCGCGCGCACGCTCGAGACGATCATCGAGCTCGCGCCGGACCGGCTGTCGGTGTTCGGCTACGCGCACATGCCGAACCTGTTCAAGATGCAGCGGCAGATCGACGACGCGACGCTGCCGCCGCCCGCCACGCGCATCGCGCTGCTCGGCCTCGCGATCGACATGCTGACGTCCGCCGGCTACGTGTACATCGGGATGGACCACTTCGCGCGGCCGTCCGACGAGCTGGTGCGCGCGCAGCGCAACGGCACGCTGCAGCGCAATTTCCAGGGCTACAGCACGCGGGCCGATACCGATCTCGTCGGCTTCGGCGTGTCGTCGATCGGCAAGGTCGGCGACGTCTACGCGCAGAATGCGAAGGACCTGCCGGCGTATGGCGCCGCGCTCGACGCAGGCCGGCTGCCGATCGCGCGCGGCGTGCGGCTCACGCCCGAGGATCGGCTGCGCCGCGACGTGATCACGCAGCTCATGTGCAACCTCGAACTGCCGTTCTCGCATATCGAGGCCGCGCACGGCATCCGCTTCGCCGATCACTTCGCACGCGAGCTCGACGCGCTGCGCCCGTTCGAGCGCGACGCGCTGCTGACGATCGCCGCCGACCGCCTGACGATCCATCCGGCCGGCCGGATGGTCGTGCGCAATATCGCGATGGCGTTCGACGCGTATCTCGGCCAGACACCGCAGCAGCGCTATTCGCGCACCGTCTGACACCGCGCGGCCGCAGGCGGGTGGCCGGTTTGATACAGTTAGGGGCTCGACGCCCCTGCAAGAACCCGCCCCATGCGCACCACCAAAGCAACCAACGCAGTCGAACGCCTGAAAACCCGCTCCGGCAACCCGCAGTTCGCAGCCGTCGCGGTGGCCGGCGGCCTGTTCTACCTCGTCGACCGCTCCGGCGGCACCGCCGAGAAGCGCTGCGCGCCGCTGCCGCTCGACGAATTCGTCAAGTTCGTCGACGAATTCGGCCCCAAAAAGCCGCGCAAGGCGAGCAAGCTGGATCTCGCATTCGAAGCGCAGATCAAAAAGAGCAAGGGGTAAAGGTCTGTTGCACGCGGCCGGCAGGCGTTGCCGACGCCCCGTTTGGTACAATCACGAAGTTTCTCCATCCCCGCTGACGGCCGACCTGGCTGCGTGACCACACCATGAATATCGAAAACGCGCGTTTCAATATGATCGAACAACAGATCCGGCCGTGGGACGTGCTGGATCTCGACGTCCTGGGTCTGCTGTCGATCGTCAAGCGTGAAAAATACGTTTTGCCCGAACATCGCGATCTCGCGTTCGCCGACATCGAGCTGCCGCTGCCCGGCGGCCACGCGAAGATGCTGTTCCCGCGCGTCGAAGCGCGCGTGCTGCAGGAGCTGGCGGTCAAGAAGCACGAGAACGTGCTCGTGATCGGCGCGGGCTCCGGCTACCTGAGCGCGCTGTTCGCGCACCGCGCGCGACACGTGACGGCGATCGAGATCGATCCGGCCATCGCGAAGTTCGCGGAAGAGAACCTGCGCAACGACGGTGTGACGAACGCGGAAGTCCTGCTCGGCGACGGTTCGCTCGGCTGGGCGGACAAGGCACCGTACGACGTGATCTGTGTCGCCGGCGGCCTGCCGCTCGTGCCGCAGCAATTGCTTGAGCAGCTGAAGGTCGGGGGCCGCCTGTCGGCATTCGTCGGCGGCCGCCCGGTGATGAAGGCGCAGATCATCACGCGCATCGACGACAAGCAGTACCGTGTCGCCGACGTGTTCGAAACCTACGTCGACCACCTCGTGAACGCGATCGAACCGTCGCGCTTCAAGTTCTGAGCGGCGGCCCCATGCAGATCCTGACGCCCGCGATGCTCGCGGAATGGCTTCGCGATTCGGCACGTCCCGCGCCGATCGTGCTCGACGTGCGCGAGCCGTGGGAAATCTCGACCGCGCAGATCGCCGGCAGCATGTCGATCCCGATGCAGCAGATCCCCGCGCGCAGCGAAGAGCTCGACGACGAAGCGGAAATCGTCTGCGTGTGCCATCACGGGATGCGCAGCGCGCAAGTCGCGATGTTCCTCGAATCGCGCGGTTTCACGAAGCTGTACAACCTGCAAGGCGGGATCGACGCGTGGTCGCGCGACGTCGATCCATCGGTGCCGCGCTACTGAGCACCTGACCTTCCGGTGGCGCATCGCGCGCCGCCACGTCGACCGGCACGTTGCTGCCGGTCGCACCGATCCGCCGAACGGGCGCGCATGGCGCGCCCGTTTCTGTTTTCGCCCTGCCCCACTCCCCGCCCCCGTAGCACGCGATGAAGATGTCGCGCGGTCTCGCTGCCCGCGACAGGCGCCACATCGCGCATGCCGGCCATCCGGCGATGCCCGCGCTCGAACACGAACGCACGCCGTGCACCATTTGCGCCCCCACGCGCGCACCGCAACAGGTCGCGCATGCTGCACGACGCGTCATGCGCACCGCGCCGACGCCCCGCGCCCTCCCGCACAGGCACGCCCGGCGTGCATCAGCGCGACTGGCACATGCCTTGCGTAACCCCGATGCAGGCGCCGTCGCGGCGCACGCCAATCCAACACGTCAAGGGGAACCCGATGAAACGTCGCAGTCTGCTGAAGTTCGGTTCGATGGCTGGTGCACTCGCGCTGGCGGGCAAGAGCCCGTTCGCGCATGCAGCCGATGCGGGCACGGGCCCGATCAAGGTCGGCATCCTGCATTCGCTGTCGGGCACGATGGCGATCTCCGAAACGTCGCTGAAGGACACGGCGCTGATGACGATCGCCGACATCAACAAGAACGGCGGCGTGATGGGCCGCAAGCTCGAGCCGGTGGTCGTCGATCCCGCGTCGAACTGGCCGCTGTTCGCGGAGAAGGCGCGCCAGCTGCTCACGCAGGACAAGGTCGCGTGCGTGTTCGGCTGCTGGACGTCGGTGTCGCGCAAGTCGGTGTTGCCGGTGTTCGAGGAGCTGAACGGCCTGCTCTACTACCCGGTGCAGTACGAAGGCGAGGAAATGTCGCGCAACGTGTTCTACACGGGCGCCGCGCCGAACCAGCAGGCGATCCCGGCCGTCGAGTACCTGATGAGCGCGGAAGGCGGCAGCGCGAAGCGCTTCTTCCTGCTCGGCACCGATTACGTGTATCCGCGCACGACCAACAAGATCCTGCGCGCGTTCCTGAAATCGAAGGGCGTGAAGGACGCCGACATTCAGGAGGTCTACACGCCGTTCGGCCACAGCGATTACCAGACCATCGTCGCGAGCATCAAGAACTTCGCGCAAGGCGGCAAGACGACCGTGGTCTCGACGATCAACGGCGATTCGAACGTGCCGTTCTACAAGGAGCTCGGCAACCAGGGGATCAAGGCGACCGACGTGCCGGTGGTCGCGTTCTCGGTCGGCGAGGAAGAACTGCGCGGGATCGATACGAAACCGCTCGTCGGCCATCTCGCCGCGTGGAACTACTTCATGTCGGTGAAAAACCCGACCAACACGAAGTTCAAGGACCAGTTCGCCGCGTGGGTGAAGGCGAACAACCTGCCGGGCGGCGCGAAGCGCGTGACCAACGATCCGATGGAGGCGACCTATGTGGGCATCCACATGTGGAAGCAGGCCGTCGAGAAGGCGAAGAGCACCGACGTCGACAAGGTGCGCGTCGCGATGATCGGCCAGACGGTTGCCGCGCCATCGGGCTTCACGCTTGCGATGGACGGCAACCATCACCTGCACAAGCCGGTGATGATCGGCGAGATCCGCGGCGACGGGCAGTTCAACGTCGTATGGAAAACGAAGACCGTGGTCCGCGCGCAGCCGTGGAGCCCGTACATCGCGGGCAAC
>NZ_JAGIXF010000034.1:0-71114 GCF_021483755.1 Burkholderia sp. WTPI3
TGCACGAGACCGCCTTCGGGGACACCCGGGTTGCGGGCCCCAGCCGCGCGCCCGGGGCCGCGCGCGCGCATCACCTCGCCGATCGCGACGGGCGGCAGGTATTGCGGCACGTCGCTCATCCACACGCGGTTGGTCGGGTCCATCGACAGATACAGCACGCGCACGAGCACTTCGCCGTCGGCGAGCGCAGGCACCGGCGTGTCGACCAGCGAAAAATGTTCGCGGCCGACGCGTCCTTCCGGGCGCGTCTTCAGCAGCAGTTGGCGGTTCACTTGTGTCGGCACGATGTTCTCCTCCGGTTGTGGTTGTCGATGCGCGTCAGACCGCGCACATGCCGCCGTCGATCACGAGTTCGGCGGCCGTCACGAAGCGGCTCTCGTCGGACGCCAGATAAACGGCCGCATGCGCGACGTCGTCAGGGTCGCCGAGCCGGCGCAGCGGAATACCGCGAGCGAGCTTGCGCGTCGCGTCGCGTTCGCCGAGCGACTGGAACAGCGGCTCGACGATCCCCGTGCGGATGAATGCCGGGTGAATCGAGTTGCAGCGCACGTCGAGTTCGCGGCGTGCGCAATCGATCGCGACCGACTTCGTCAGCGACGCGACCGCCGCTTTCGACGCGTTGTATGCGGTGAAGTCCGGTTCGACCTTGAACGCGGCCACCGACGAGATGTTGACGATCGAAGCGGGGCTGCTCTCGGCCAGATACGACAGCGCATGCTTGCAGCCGAGCACGATGCTCTCGACGTTGATCGCCATCACGCGCCGCCACTCGTCGAGCTCGATCTGCGCGGGCGAGCCGATCGACCCGACACCCGCGTTGTTGACGAGCACCGACAGCCCGCCCATCGTGTCGACCGCCTGCACCAGCAGCGCCTGCCAGCGCGCTTCGTCGCGCACGTCCTGCGTCGCCGCGAACGCGACCGGCGCCGCGCGCCCCGCGTTGAGCTCCTGCGCGAACGCATCGAGCACCGCTGCTTCGGCGATGTCGGTCAGGAACACGCGCGCGCCCTGCTCGACCATCCGGCGCGCGATCGCGCGGCCGAGGCCGCCGGCGGCGCCCGTGATGTACGCGCACTTGCCTGCAAGGCGCGGAGAAACGACTGTCATGTGACCTGCTCCTATCGTGAATCGTCGTTGCGGACCGCTGCCGCGACGGCGGTTACCGTGCGCCGGCCGACGGCCGCGCGGTGTTGCGCGAGTATAGCGAGCGGGCAGCGACACACGCCCCGGACGGCTCGGGCAGCCCGTCGCAGCCTGCCCCCGATCGAACGAACGTCAGCGTACGCGAATGCCGCCAATCGATGAAATGAATATTCGTAATGCCCGGTCATAGATGTCGCTCATGATCTGCTCGCATCCGTGCCGATCCGATGGTGCGGCGCGACCGGGCTCTCGGCTCGACGGAAACCGGACGCCGGCACGAGTCGGCAACACGATGAAACGAATGGACTGAAGTATAGGAAGAGAGCCGCGGTGCGAGAACCGCATGCGGCACCGGGGCATCCGTGCCCCGGCGAGAACCGTCGTCAGAATCCGTCGCCTGACGCGCGCACGAATGCGCAGAGCTGCGGAGAATGGGTATCGATCATCTGCTGGAACGGCGCGCGATGTCCATACGCGATGCCGGACACGAGCAGCAGGCAGACGGCCGCGATGCGCGGCGAGAACGAGCGCTTGAGCGCCCGGCCGTACGCGTGCAGGAACACCAGCGCGACCAGCGCGCCAAGCAGCCAGCCCGCAATGACTTCGGGAATCGTGTGCGAATGATCGAACACGCGCGCAACCGCCGTCACTGCGCCGACCGCGAGGCCCGCCGCCACACCCGGCAGCTTCCCCGGACGAAACGCCTGCCACAGCATCGACAGCGCGACGGTCCACACGGACGTCGACAGCATCGTATGCCCGCTGATCACGCGGAAATCGAACTGCGGAAGCTCGATTCCGCACCCTGCGTAGAGAATCTTGGTGGCCCCGACGAGGCTCATCCCGAGCGCGAGCAGCGCGACCCATCGCACCGCGAGCCGCCAATTGGACAGCGCGAGCCAGACGGCGCACGTCAGCGCGACCGGCAGGGTCAGCGCGGCATCGCCGATGTTGCTGATTTCACTCCACATGACGGACTTCGAACGACAAGCGAAAGGCCGCAGTTTAACGCAAGCGCGCCGTGCGTCTGTGTCAGCCTGTGACAGGCTGTATCAGCCCGCGACACCCGTAATCAGCAGCAGGTTCGTGCCGGTGATGACGGCAAACAGCGCCCACGCGGCCACCTGCATCCGGCGGCCGATCGCATGCTCGCCCATCGTGTTGCGATCGCTGACCGAGCGGATCAGCGGCCACATCGCGAACGGCAGTTGCAAACTCAGCAGCACCTGGCTCCACACCAGCAGCTGCCCGACCGAACCGTCGCCGAGCCACAGCACGCCGATCAGCGCCGGCACCAGCGCGAGCCCGCGCGTGATCAGCCGGCGCTGGTAGCACGGAATCTTCGTGTGCAGGAAGCCGTCCATGATCACCTGGCCGGCGATCGTGCCGGTCAGCGTCGAGCTTTGCCCCGACGCGAGCAGCGCAATGCCGAACAGCAGCGCGGCAGCGCCGCCCGCGATCGGCGTGATGAGCCGATACGCCTGTTCGATGTCGGTGACGTCGTGCCGGCCGGTCGCATGAAACGCGGCGCCCGCGACGATCAGGATCGCCGCATTGACGAGCATCGCGACGACCAGCGACACGCACGTGTCGATGCGCACCAGCGCGAGCGTGTCGCGAACCAGACCGCGCGCGCCGCCGACCACGTGCCGCGTCTGCACGACCGACGAATGCAGATACAGGTTGTGCGGCATGATCGTCGCGCCGACGATGCCGAGCGCGAGCACGATCGCATCCTTGCGGTCATGGCCCGGATCGCCCGGCACAAGCCCCAGCGCGACCGCATGCCAGTCGGGCGGCGTGATCGCGACCTGAGCGACGAAGCAGAACGCCATCGTCGCGATCAGCCCGAGCACAATCGCCTCGATCTGCCGGAAGCCCTTGCCTTGCAGCCCGAGGACGATCACCGTGTCGAGCGCGGTCAGCACGATCCCCCACGCGAGCGGCACGCCCAGCAGCAGCTTGAACGCCAGCGCGCAGCCGAGCACTTCGGCGATGTCGCACGCGATGATCGACACCTCGGCCGTCACCCATTGCACGACGCGGCCGAAGCGGCCGTAACGGTCGTAGCTCGCCTGCGCGAGGTCCTTGCCTGCGACGAGGCCGAGCCGCGCCGCCAGCATCTGCAGGAAGATCGCGGCAAGACTGGAAAACGCGACGACCCACAGCAGCGAATAACCGAATTGCGAGCCGGCCTGGATGTCGGTCGCCCAGTTGCCGGGATCCATGTAGCCGATCGCGACCAGCAGGCCCGGGCCGAAGAAGCGTTTGAGCTTTACCCAGCGCGACGCGCCGGCGTCGATCGTGATGCTGCCCTTTACTTCTGACGGGCAGAAGGGGGCTGTGGCGGTAGTGGGAAGCAAGGGCATGGGAACCGGGGATCGTGATCGCGACACGGTGATTTTACGGTCATCCGCCCCGTTTTCTCGCGCGCCTCGGCGCGCGGGCCGCGGCCCGGCCGCTCGCCGTCGGCGCGGCCGGGCCGCGGCGTAGCCCGCGCGTCGGGTATCCCGTCCGGCGCCCCGGCACCATTCGCCAGCAGCCGTTCGCGTTCGGCGACGCGAAACTCGGTCGGCGATATCAGCAGCCGCTGGCGAAACAGCTTCGCCAGGCGCTCGCCGCTGCCGAAGCCCGTGCGCCGCGCGACCTTGTCGGCCGGCAGCGTCGTGTGGATCAGCATGTGACATGCGCGCTCGAGCCGCACGTGCTGCACGAACTCGGTCGGCGTCACGCCGATTTCCTTCTTGAAGCGCCGCAGGAAATTGCGCTCGCTCATCGCGACCGTCTGCGCGATGTCGGCAATCGAGATGCGGTTCGCGCTCTGCGCACGCAGTTGCTGCACCGACATCCGGATCGACGGGCTCGCGCTCAACTCGCGAAACGCCCACATCGACTGCGTACAGCGCTGCTCGACCGGCCGCAGCAGGTTGCTGGCGATCTCCTGCGCGGCGCTATCGCCGAGATCGGCGCGGAACATGTCGAGCACGGTGCCGAGCACGTCCGCGTCGTCGGCCTGCCGTTCTATCGTTGCCGCCGAGCGACGGGCGCGACCCGTCGTCGTCGCGCCGGCATCCTGCGGCCGCGCTGCTCCCGCGAGCGTCGACAGGTCCATCCCGTCGACGATCCACCGCGCATGCCGGCGAATGTCGATCAGCCGGCGCCGCAACGCATCGTCCCAGTTGACCGACGCGCGATCGCCGTGAAGATGAAAGAACGCGAACGCCCGGCGGCCGTGCTCGTCGCCGAGCGCCTCGGCGGCGATCTTCACGCCGGACGACGACTGCAACAACCCGCCGCTTTCGGATACGTACTTCAGCTGGTAATCCGCACTGAACGCATGCAGGCGATTCGCCAGATTGAAAGCCTCGCCGAGACGCGCGGCCTGGGCCAAAGAAAACCCCGTACTCAAATAGACAACGACCCACCTCTGATCTGCTGCTTCCACTGGCCAAGCCCCCGACTGTTTCGACTTCTTCTAATACCGTCGAACTGTCGGGCTTATATTTGGTTTGACCTCGTGCGACAGGACGGCTATCTCGAAATATGAAGCGACGGCATCTTAGCCGAACGGGTCATGTCTTTGGCGCGAAATGGCCGAGAGGGACAGCATGATGGCGGATTACTACAGGCTGTCGCCGGCCGACGGCACGACCGCGCCGAGGTCTGCGTCCCGATGCGGCGCGCGGGCAGCGGACGCAGCCAATGCTGTGTATCGGAGCGAACGTCATCCACGCGCATCGAATCGCATCGATCGTCGCGAACGAACGGGATACGAAACGACATTTCCGGCAATGCCGATTCGGGCGAACGCACACATGCCAGTCCGTTGTTCGCGCATCCTTTAGAATCGGCGCACTACCCTCCTCGCCTGCATCCGTGCCCGCCGATCATCGTCTCGACCTGAACCTGTTTCGCGTGCTCGACGCCGTCTACGTGCACGGCGGCATCGGTGCGGCCGCCCGTGCGCTGCATCTGACGCAGCCGGCCGTCACCCACGCGCTCAACCGGCTGCGCGCGCATTTCGGCGATCCGCTGTTCGTGCGCCAGGGCAACCGCGTCGTGCCGACCGAACGCACCCGTGCGATCATCGCGGACGTACAGCTTCACCTGGCCGGCCTGCAACGCACCGCGCGCGCGCCGTCGGCATTCGATCCGGCAACCCTCGACCTGAGCGTCGCGGTCGGCATTCGCGACGTGCTCGAGTCGATCGCGCTGCCGCAGATCGTCGCCGCGTTCGCCGACGAAGCGCCGGGCCTGCGGTTCGTGAGTCGCCGCGTCGCGGTGCACGACATCAAACGCGAACTCGCATCGGGCAATCTCGACCTCGTCGTCGACCGCCGCGTGCAAACCGGCCCGCGCATCGCAACCGAGCACCTGCTCGACGATTCGCTCGTCGTCGCGATGCGCCACGATCATCCGCTGATGAGCGGCACGCTTCGGCGCGGCGACTATTTCGCCGCGCGGCATATCGCGGTGTCGTCGCTCGGCGAACCGCAGTCGCTCGACGTGCTGCTCGGCAACGACGGGCGCTTCCGTCACATCCAGCTGGTCTGCCAGCACTATTTCGCCGCATGCCAGATCGCCGCGTCGGGAGACCTGCTGCTCACGCTGCCGCGCACGTATGCGCTGCGCATGACCTCGATGCTGCCGATCGCCGTGCAGCCGTTGCCGCTTCGGCTCAAGCCATTTCCGCTGCTCGCCTACTGGCACGAATCGCGCGAAACCGATCGCGCGCACCGGTGGGTGCGGGAACGTGTCGCGGCGCTGGTGCGGCGCAGCGCGGGCGTCGTGGCCCAGGATCGCGCTTCACGCCAATAGCGCAGGCTTGCGAGCCCGCCCCGGCGCCCGCGATTCCGGCCGAACCGGTATGCTGGCGGCTCTACGCCGCACGCCGTCGCGGCCCACTCGTTCCCGCTCACCGGAGACTTGCCATGTCGCTCATCCACGCTGCCGCCACCCTCGCCGCCGACGCGCCGAACTACGTCGTCCAGCTCCAGGCCGGCACGCACGCGCTGACCGGCGACGAAGCGCCGCGCGAAGGCGGGCAGGATCTCGGCCCGGCGCCGTACGAGTTCGTGCTCGCCGGCCTTGCGCAGTGCACGGCCGCGACGCTGCGCATGTACATGCAGCGCAAGGCGTGGCCGGACGTGCGCATCGACGTGCGCACCGAGTTGCATGCCGATCGCGAAGGGCTGCAGTACGTGCGCCGCGTCGTGACGCTCGACGGCCCCCTCGACGACGCGCAACGCCAGCGTCTCGCGGAAATCTGCGAGAAGACGCCGGTTACGCAGTTCATCAAGCGTGGCACGCGCATCGAAACGACGTTGAATTGACGATCGTCGTACGCAGCACCGGCATGCGGCGCGCGAAGCAGCCTGCCCCGCACGCGACCGATACCTGACATGCAAAACGGGCGGGCCGTGCGCGATGCGCGGCCCGCCCGTTCGCGAATGTCGTCCGGCGCTTACAGTCCGAGCGCGGACAGATCCAGCTTGCCGTCCTTCACCGGCGGGCACCAGAAATACGCACCCGTCAGCGGCCGCGTGAAGCGGAACAGACCGTCGACGATACCGTCGTCCGCGCCGCTCATCCGGCGCATCTGCACGTCGAACGCGCGGAACGAACAGCCGAACGCGACGAAGTAGAGGCCTGCGCGACGCGCATCGGACCACGGCGACGAGCGGCGCAGCATGAACGCCTCCGGCTCGAAGCTTTCCTGCGCGGTGCGCTTCACGTGCGCGAACTCGGGTGCGTCGTCGAGTTCCTCGTTGTCCGAGCGGCGGCGGCCGATGATGTGGTCCATGTCGCCGGACGCAATACGTTCCATCTGATCGAAGTCGTGCAGCCATTGCTGGACCGCGACGAAGCTCGAGCCGTCGAGCCCGGCGCCCTGCCCCGTGACGATCGCCGCGGCCACCGCGTCGTCGCCTTCCGGGTTCTCCGTGCCGTCCTCGTAACCGGACAGGTCGCGGTCGTTCGAATAGCGGAACCCATCGACGGCGTCCTGCAGCGCGAATGCCGGCGCAAGCGCGCGCTCGATCGCGCGTGCGCGCAGCACGAGGTCGCCGCGATCGTCGCCGCGCAGCCACACCCACACGTCGGCCGGCGTGATCGGCAGCGTGCGGTCGTTCACCGCGAACGCGGGGTATTCGGTGAGACCGGGAACCGGGCGTCCGATGTGCGCGGCCAGCGAATGTCCGAAGCCGACGACCGCGTCGCGCCCGTCGACGAGTGCGCGCAGCGCCGCGAGCGCCGCTGCCACGTTGTCGTTGTCCGAAATCGTGAAAGTCAGGTATCGGGCCGCCGTGTCGATCGGAGCCAGGATGCCTTGCTGAACGTCGCTCATCGTTTCCTCAGGAATGTATCGGGGTGAATCTGCGGGGCCGTACCGGCCGGCGCGTGGCGGGTGGCCGCGCGCCGCGCAACGCGAAAGTGTAATCGATGCGGGCGGCCGCCCCGTGCGCCACCGCGCCGCGGCGCGCGCCACGAAGAAGGGCCGGAACCCCGAATACTAACCGTATCGACGCAGCAACGCCGCATTCGTCAGACGTTGCAGCGAGTCCGGCACTGCTGATAAAATCCCTTCACGTCTTTTCGGCGTCCTTTCAACCGTTCACTTCAGGGAGGTGCAGATGTCCCGAATGCCAGCAACCTTCCCGAACGTGGTCCCACGGCGCGGCTGATCCAGCCCGTCGTCCGCGCCGGCTCCCGGATGCTTCGCTAACCCGCCAGCCCGCGCTTTTTTCCCGACAGCCCGTTTCGTTTTGTCCGCGTCGCTCGTGCGGCCGGCTGTTGCGTTTTCGACGTTCTCCGAACCGGAAAGTCCCGTCGCGCGATGCGCCGGGCAACGACACATGACCAGAAAAACCACTCGTCTGGGCGGCCAGGCGTTCCAGGCCGTTTTCGGCTTCACTTTCCGCTACTGGCGCAAACAGCCGGTGCGCACCGCGACGATCGCGGCACTCGCGCTGCTCGGCGCGCTCGCCGACGTGCTCACGCCGCTGTTCGCGGGCCGCCTCGTCGATGCGCTGTCGACCGGCCTGACCGACCGCGCCGCCGCGTGGCATTCGGCCATCGTCGCCTTCATCACGCTCGCCGCGCTCGGCATCGGCGCGACGCTGCTGCGGCAGGGCGTCTACCTGAACATCATCACGCTCACGCTGAAGATGATGAGCGAGATCGCGGCCGCGTCGTTCCATCGCGTGCAGCGCTTCTCGACCGACTGGCACGCGAACAGCTTCGCGGGTTCGACCGTGCGCAAGATCACGCGCGGGATCTGGGCACTCGACCTGCTCAACGACACCGTGCTGATCGCGCTGCTGCCGTCGGTGACGATGCTCGTCGGCGCGACCGTGCTGCTCGGCACGCACTGGCCGGTGATGGGGCTCGTCGTCGGCGCGGGTTCGCTGCTGTACATCTCGGTGACGGTCGCCGTGTCGCTCGGCATCGTCGCGCCGGCCGCGCGGCTCGGCAACCTGTGGGACACGCGCATGGGCGGCGCGCTTGCCGACGCAGTGAGCTGCAACGCCGTCGTCAAGGCGTTCGGCGCGGAAACGCGCGAGGAAGCGCGGCTCGCACGCGTGATCGGAAAATGGCGTCAGCGCACGCGCCGCACGTGGGTGCGCGGCACGTTCAACGGCGGGTTGCAGGGTGCGATGCTCGTCGCGATGCAGGCCGCGATGATCGGTGTCGCGTTGCGGCTGTGGGCGAACGACGAAGCGAGCGTCGGCGATATCGCGTTCTCGCTGACCATGTTCTTCATGCTCCAGGGCTATCTGCGCGACGTCGGCATGCACATCCGCAACCTGCAGCGCTCGGTCAACGACATGGAAGAACTCGTCGCGCTCGAGCATCAGCCGCTCGGCATCGACGATCGTCCCGACGCACCGGCGATCCGGATCGGCCAGGGCGAGATCCGCTTCGAACACGTGACGTTCCGCTACGGCAACCATCCGGTTGCGCTGTACGACGATTTCTCGATGCGCATCGCGCCCGGCGAGCGCGTGGGCCTCGTCGGCCATTCCGGGTCGGGCAAGACGACGTTCATCAAGCTGATCCAGCGTCTGTACGACGTGTCGGGCGGGCGCATCACGATCGACGGCCAGGACATCGCGCAGGTACGGCAGGATTCGCTGCGCAGCCAGATCGCGATCGTCCAGCAGGAGCCCGTGCTGTTCCACCGCACGCTCGCGGAGAACATCGCGTATGCACGCCCCGGCGCGAGCCGCGCCGACATCGAGCGCGCCGCGCGCCTGGCCAGCGCG
The DNA here is from genome assembly GCF_021483755.1 of Burkholderia sp. WTPI3. NCBI lineage: Bacteria > Pseudomonadati > Pseudomonadota > Betaproteobacteria > Burkholderiales > Burkholderiaceae > Burkholderia > Burkholderia sp. WTPI3. The sequence goes on from NZ_JAGIXF010000034.1 coordinate 9,408, forward strand.
CACGACTTCATCGTCGCGCTGCCGGATGGCTACGACACGCTCGTCGGCGAACGCGGGATCAAGCTGTCGGGCGGCGAACGCCAACGGGTCGCGATCGCGCGCGCGTTCCTCGCCGATGCGCCGATCCTGATCCTCGACGAAGCGACATCGAGCCTCGACAGCGAAAGCGAGGTGCTGATCCAGCAGGCAATGGAGCGGCTGATGGTCGGCCGCACGACGCTGGTGGTCGCGCACCGGCTGTCGACGGTGCGCTCGCTCGACCGCCTGCTCGTGCTCGATCGCGGCAAGGTGATCGAGGAAGGCAGTCACGACGAGCTGATCCGCATCGACGGCGGGATCTATCGCCGGCTGTTCGAACGGCAGGCGCTGGAACTGGCGAAGGGCCTGATCGATTCGCCGCAGCGCATGGTGGATGACGACGCGGGGCCGTTGGGGGAGCCGGCGGCGGTTTGATGGTCGTCCGTCACGACGTGGCCCGACGTCTGTATCCGCCGGGCCACGCCGGCGATCGGGTTCGGATCGAGGCCGTGCTGATGCACGGCCTCTTTTTTGATTCGTCGCTATCGCTCCCCTCCGGGCCAGACGAACGACGTATCCATCCGCGTCGCCCCGCCTGCCTGTCGCCCGGCCCACGGACATCGGACCGCCCACGTCCCTTCCGGCCCGCTCCACGAACACGAACGCACTGTTCGAAAGGCACGTACTACACACGTCCTCGCGACCGGCTTAAGCTAACGAGGCCCGCTGCCGAAGTCTGCGGCACTGACATTCCGGCAACCCGTCAGGATTCTTCGATACGCGCAAACTCGTCGACCAGAAAATCCAGCAGTGCACGCACCGAGGGAAGCAGCCCTCGGCGGGACGGGAATACCGCGTGGACGATCCCGCTTTTCGGTAGCCAGTCGGGCAATATCCGGATCAGTTCGCCACGGCGCAGTTCGTCGCTCACCATCATCGTCGGCAACTGGACAATGCCCGCTCCCGCCACCGCGGCCTGACGCAACGCAATCATGTCGTCGGTCACGAATCGTGGCGTGTGGCGCACCGTCGCCCGGGCATCGCCCAGGCCCTCGAGATGCCAGACATGTTGCGGTTGCGGTGGCCCGAAATCGAGACTCGGCCATTCGGTCAGCTCGGCAGGCGCCGCAATTGCATGCTGCCGCACGAGAGCTGGACTCGCGACGAGGCACCAGGTGCGTTCGCCGAGCACACGCATAACGAGATCGCTGTCCTTCAACGGCGGCGGGCGAACGCGAATGGCAATGTCGATCCCTTCGCCGACCACGTCGACGACGCGGTTGGTCGCCTCGAGATGCACGGTGACGCGCGGGTTGCGCGCCATGAACTCCCCCAGCATCGCGCCGATTCGGGCATGCAGCATCGCGACCGGACTGGTCAGTCGAACCACGCCCTGCGGCTCCGCCCGCATCTGCTCGATCACATCCTGTGCCGCCTCCGCCTCGACCAGCATCGCCTTGCAGTGGTTGTAGTAATGCTGGCCAATTTCCGTGACCGAGAACTGGCGAGTGGATCGCTGCACGAGTCGCACGCCGAGATGCCGTTCGAGCGTCGCGATCCGTCGGCTCAAGGTGGATTTCGGCACGCCGAGCACGCGGCTGGCCGGCGCGAAACCCTTGTGGTCAACCACCTGTGCGAAGAAATAGAGATCGTTGAGGTCCTGCATCGGCGCGCTCGATCGTTCCATAAATGAGACGCTGAGGATAACTCGCGCAGTCTACCGACGCAAAACAGGTTCCTCTACGCTTCGGTCATGCGCTCACCACGCAATCAGCCGGCTGAATCGCCCGGATAGCGCTCCCCCGACGTCGCCCGTGTCCGGCAGCACCCGAGCCACGCCGAATCGCGATGGAAGACTGCTTGTGTTCCACGTCCGACGACCACCCTGATCGCCTCATGAAATCGCTGAACCATGACGATATCCAAGCTTTCCTGCTCGCCGTCGAGCGGCAGAGCATATCCGAGTCCGCGCGTCGGCTCGGGTTGTCGAAATCCGTCGTCAGCAAACGCATCAGCGACCTGGAGCGCACGCTCGGCGTCCAGTTGTTGACGCGCTCCACCCGTAATGTCACGCCGACCGAATCAGGCCTGACGTTCTACCGTACCGCATCGGATTCGATACGCCGACTCATCGATGCCGCGGAAGCGATCGCAGAGCAATCGCAAGGGCTGTGCGGGGAATTGCGCATTACCGCGCCGATAAGCCTGACACGGCTCTGGCTCGGGGCGGCGATCGCACAATTCGCCGCAACTCATCCGCAATTGCGCGTCACGCTCGAGACCGACGATCGTATCGTCAACATCGGCGCGGAGCGGTTCGATGTGGCGATCCGTTCCGCACGGCTTCCCGACAGCATGCTCGTCGCACGCCGTCTCGCCGCCTGCGAGCGTGTTGTCGTATGCAGCCCGGGCTATCTCGCGGCGCACGGCGAACCGCGATCAATCGACCAGTTGCTTGGGCACAAGTGCCTGAACTACAGCAACGCGACGCCGTCCGCCACTTGGTCCTTCGTCACGCCGTCGGGTCTCGGCAAACCACGATCGATCAGCCCGGCAAGCACCTTTCTGTCCAACAACGGCGAAACACTGCGCGACGCGGCGATACAAGGCATCGGCATCGCGATGCTGCCACGCTACATCGCGGACGCAGACCTGCGCGACGGCCGGCTCGTGCGCTTGCTCGCAGCGGCAACGCCCCAGGACGAGACCATATATGCCGTATACCCGCGCAACCCGTTCGCGAATCACAAACTCAAACTGTTCATCGAGCATGTTCGTATCACGCTGCTCGACCCGAAGTGGCCCGGCAACGACGGCGACGACCGACACACCGATGCGCTCGCCGAAGATGCGCTCTGACACCCGCCGCCTCGGCTGACTCGGGACGATATCGAACGAAGAGTCGCAACGAATACTCCTCCCCTGAATTTCCAGTCGATCAGTTGTCCATATCGATTAGATGATGTCGTCCCAACCGGAATCCTCAACCCGACCATGTCCGTCAAGAAAATCCTCTCGTTCCCGGCGAAGGCGATCGGCACGCTCGCATTCGCGGCGGCCATCGCCACAACAGAGGTGGCACTGATTCTTTGCGGTCGCGATGTACGTCATGCTGGACGGATTCGATCTGGGTGTCGGCATCCTGCTGCTGTCCTCGAGGCACGGCCCCGAGCACGACGCGCTGGTCGACAGTATCGACCCCGTCTGGGACGGCAACGAAACGTGGCTGATTCTGGCCGCCATCGTCCTGTTCGGCGCGTTTCCCCTGGCCTATTCGATCCCCGCACCGGCCTTCTATCTGCCGTTCATGGTGATGCTGGTGTCGCTCGCCTTTCGCGGTGTTGCGATCGAGTTCCGGGTTCATACGCCGTTTCCACGCTTCTGGGACGGCGCGTTCAATATCGGATCGATACTCGCCGCGTTTGCCCAGGGCCTGGTTGGGGGTGCGCTGCTGTCCGGCGATATCGCGGTGGCAGGGGGCCGATTTTCCGGCAGCACACTGGACGTTTTCACGGGTTTCAATGTGCGGACGGGCCTGGCCGCCATCGCGGCGTATGCGAGCCTCGGCACCGCATCACGACGATGTGCCGCATGGGCTACGCCGCCGTGCGCCCCGAGCGCGCCTGGAACGGGCACGCGGCAACGGACCACGTTCGCGTGCCGCCTGTATGTCGCATCGCTGCTGGTGTTCGCATTGACCGGCTGCCTGCTCCACCTGCTTTTCGCCTTGATCTTTCGACTGCAGTGCCCGTAAGCATGACAGCCATTCGCGCAACCGCGCCAACCCCGGGTCCATCCGCTGTCCGTCCGGAAACGGCGCACCGGACCCGCCTTACCAGGAGTATTGCCATGAGCGCACCTGCCAACTTCAACGGTCAGCGCCCCGTCATCGACCCGAACGATACGGCGATGTTGTTGATCGACCATCAGAGCGGCCTGTTCCAGACCGTGAAGGACATGGAAATGACGGTCCTGCGCAATCACGCGATTGCGCTGGCCAGGATCGCCACGCTTTGCAAAATGCCGGTGATCACCACGGCGTCGGTTCCGCAGGGCCCGAACGGCCCGTTGATCCCGGAAATCCACGAAAGTGCGCCGCATGCCACCTACGTCGCGCGCAAAGGGCAGATCAACGCGTGGGACAATCCCGACTTCGTCGATGCGGTCAAAGCGACCGGCCGCAAGACGCTGATCATCGCGGGCACCATCACCAGCGTCTGCATGGCGTTCCCGGCCATCTCCGCGGCCCACGAAGGCTATAAGGTCTTTGCCGTGGTCGACGCATCGGGTACCTACTCGAAAATGGCGCAGGAAATCACGCTTGCCCGGGTGGTTCAGGCCGGTGTGGTGCCGATCGACACGGCTGCGGTCGCTTCCGAACTACAGCAGACCTGGCATCGCCCCGACGCACAACAATGGGCCGAAGTCTACGGGATGATTTTCCCCCCGTACCGCCTGCTCATCGAGAGCTACCTGAAAGCCCAGGAGGTGGTGAAGCATAACGAGCAGCTCGATTCCGAACGGGCATAACCCGGTCGGCCGTGCCGGTCCGCGCGCGCGGACCGGCTACACCCATCCTTCCCGATTCACGGGCCGCCCCGAATGCAGCGGCCCCGCCCGATGCTCACTCCGGCCGAATCAACAGGTCGTTCCTGACTGCGGCGACGCCGCTCACCGAGCTCGCTACCGCGGTTGCGATTTGAGACTGCGCGCTATCCGTCACCGAGCCGCGCAAGACGATCGCACCGTCGCGCGCAATGACGCCGATGTTGGCCGCATTCAGCCCCTTGGCGCTCCCCAGCGCGCGAACGACGGCCTTCTGAAGCCGGCGATTGGCGGCCCGGATTTCCTTCTTGCTGGACGTGACCGCCGGCGGCGCACTACCGGAACCGGCCGGCTCCGACTGAGCCTGGACGTTCACCGCAACGGACAGCGCGGTCGCCACGTAGAGCGACAACAGGGCGTGACTGGTCTTCATGTCTGATGTTCCTGATTTCGCGGCCCGGTACCGGGCCACGATCGAGATGATTAGAAAAATTTCCGGATGCCGACCGTCCCGCCGAACGTCGTGCCCGCGGTGCCATACAGTGCCCCGATCATCGACAGGCCGGTATTCATTGCCCCGTGATTGTTGACCAACCCGCATTGCGCGTAGAGGGTCGTGCTCTTCGACAGGAAATAGTCGGCGCCCACAGCCGCCATGACGGAATGATTGGTCGTACGGTTGCGATCGCTCGTCAGCCATACCCCTGCGTTGATACCCAGCGTCGGCGATGCGAACCAGTTGATGCCGCCGCCGAACACATTACTGTCGAACGAGCCGGCAACCTTGAAGTTGACGAACGATGCCTTTGCGGTGAGCGAGCCGAATTGATAGCCGACACCGATCATGCGGCCATCGAACTCGACATTGGTCGGCACCGGCGTGCTCTGCGCGCCGCCTGCATTGCCGCTGTAAAGCGCGGCATTGACCGTCAGTCCGCCGTGCTGGTATCGGATGCGCGCTGCATATTGCTTGCCGGAGCCAAAATCACCCGGCTTTCCGCCAAACGCGAACATGGTGCTGACGGTCAAACCGGAAAAGGTGGGGCTCGTATACGTCACTGCGTTGGGATTGAAAATGCTGGTTCCCAGCACGGTACCGACGTAAATGGTTGCTTCGCTGCCGAACAGCGAGAGATCGCGAGGATCCGAATCGTAAATTGCCTGAAAGAACGGGGAAAATTGCAACCCCATTTTCAACTCGCCGGCAGCGCCCGACAACGCAATCCACGATTCGCAACCGAACAGGTTTCCATTGCAGTGGAACAAGCTGCCGTCCGTCGCACTGATACCGCTCTGCAGACGAAACTTCGCCTTCAATCCACCTCCGAGATCTTCGACTCCCTGCAGGCCGAACTGCGAATAGTAGCGACCGCCGTCGATCATCGACACCTGGCTTCCATCGTTGAGACCGGTGACGGGGTTACGCGTCTTGTTCGTATAGAGCATCGCCACGTCAACTACACCGAATAGGGTGACACTGCCTTGAGCGTACGCAGGCGCGCATGCGGCAGTCGCCATCAGACAGCCGGCAAGCCCCAGCGAAACATGCTTTCTCGCTGACATCTTCATCTCCATACCTTGCCGCCAATCAAGCGACAATGATTTGTTATCCTGATTTTTATAATCACATGCCGGATCGATCGACAAGACCGGTACCTATCTGCGTACCGTCAAGATCGACCTGGACGGTTCGATAGCGCGATCCGGCATCGCGAGCGCCAGCTCAGTAGCGGCGGATCGGTTTCGTCCCGAGCCACGGGTAGCGCTCCGTATCGCCGCCCGCATAATCCGGATCCAGATAGACGTGACACCGCTGGATCCTGAAATCGCGAATCTCGAACACATCGCACCAGCGCCCCGCGTGTGTGGCACCCGCCTGCCAGGCCGCCCCGGTTTTCAAGCTGCCGCTCGACAGCCCCTCGACGCACACGAGATCTCCGTGTTGAATGACGTTCAGGCAGGAAGTCTCGTGCGAGACGCCGGCAAGAATCGTCATGAGATCGCCAAACAACTGACCGATTTCCTCCTTGCCGCGTGCAACACCCCACTTCGGGAAATACATTTGCGCGTGGTCATCGAACAGTTCCAGCAGGTTGCCGCCCCGGTCCAGCCGCCTGAAGTACTCGAGCGCGATCGCCTTCCGTTGCTCATCGTTCATCGTCTTGATTTCCATCTTCGTCTCCTTTAACCAAAAACTTCATGCCCAGGTAAATACATTTGCATTCCTTATCGATTTTAAAATGACACTCCATTGAAATTTCCACGTCCGGAATGCTCCGTGCTTATTTCATGCCGGGGCGGCTACGCATCGAAAGATCGGGCCGGCGGTTTCGTCGTGAGCGCCCGGCCTCGGCAGGAACATCGCCATCAGGAAAAACGGGGGCGTCCCTGCGGAGCGCATGCCTGCACTGCCACGATCGGTTACTGTTCGATGAACAGCGGCGACATGTCGGCCACTGGCGACGGCCGGAGCAAAGCATGGGCGACGTCCAGCAACACCGGAGAAAGTTCGTTCAGCAGCGACTTCCATGTGCCGGGCCAGGACTGCACCGTCTGCCGGGCGACCCAGTCGTCCACGCTCGTCGGGTGCATATAGACACGCACCCGGTTCAGCGGGCCGACCATCACATTGAACGCGCCCAGCAAGCCATCGGCAAACGATGCGTCGTCGGCCAGCCCCCGTTGCGCGAAAGCCTGCCAGAACCGCGGCACGCCGCCTGCGCGGAACGTCAAGGTCGTCTCCGCGACCACCGCGCGTAGCGCGGACACCGGTATCGGCGCCCCATGTGCCGGCAACCAGTCGTTGCCGTTACCCCACATCGGCGTCGCCCGATCGAGGCTGGCCGGCACGAGAAATTCGTTTTCCTGGCGCAGGATCATCGGCCGGACTCGCGCGAAATAGGCGGCCAGACGCGTATTGCCGGGCAGGCCGCCCAACCGCGCTTGCCAGTCCGCGAAGTCGTCGTAGCGATAAAGGCAAACGACCGACTCGGACATACCGGATACAGCAGCGAACGCGCCGATCAGGCGCTGCAGGATCGGGCCCAGCCCGTCGGCGCGCAACTGCTGCGCCTCCCAGAAGTCATTCAGCATGCCTGGCTGCAGCGTGTAGGTACGGCGCTCGATCAGCATCGGTTTCTCCACTTCGCGGCGACGACGCCGCTATCGTGTTACAGGGGATCGGCGCCTTCGTAAGCGCGTTCCAGCAGTTCGCGAACCGCGTGTCGCTCGATCGGGCGAGGATTCGGATAGGCCTTGTCGACAATCAGGTCCGCCGCACGGTCGATGCCGTCGCGCGGCATCCCGATCTCGCGCAATGAACGAGGTGCATCGAGCGAGTCGATCAGGTCACGCAGCCCGGCGATCGCGTCCGTGGCACCGATCGCCCGCCCTACACGCCCGAGCGCATGCTCAACGTGAGCCGCGTTATAGCGCAGCGCATACGGCAGGATGACGGTATGGACGTCGGCATGAGGAAGATTGAACGTTCCGCCCAGCGTATGGCATATCTTGTGATGAACGCCCATTTGCACATTGCCGAGCACGGTTCCGCAGAGCCATGCGCCGTAAAGCGCATCGCCGCGCGCGTCGACGTCGGAAGGCGACACGTACAGACGCGGGAGCGCACTCGCGAGCGCACGTATCCCCTCTTCGGCCATCAGGCTATATACCGGGCTGCCATCGCGCGCATACAGTCCCTCGACGGCGTGCGCGATGGCGTTCATGCCACTCGTGACGCTCAGCTTCACCGGTAGCGTGAGCGTCAACCGCGGGTCATATACAACGCACCGCGGCAGCACGCGCCAGTCCTTGCCGGTTTTCTTCACACCCGCTTCGGTCAGCCCGTAGAGCGGTGTCATCTCGGAGCCGGCGTAGGTTGTCGGCAACGCGATGATCGGCAGATCGGCTTCCAGCGCAATGGCCTTCGCAAGGCCAGTCGTCGACCCGCCGCCCGCCGCGATGCACGCATCCGCGCCGGACTCCCGCATCACCCGGACCGCCTCTCGCGCCACCTCGACAGGGACATGCATGACTGCCTTGGCCAACACGCCCGCACTGCGCTTTCCGAGCAGATGGTCGATTCGACGCCCCAACTCCGCCTGTTCGGGCGTCGTAATCAGGATGGCCCGAGCGACACCCAGCGAGTCGAGAATCCCGGGAAGGGTTTCCAGGCTGCCGCTGCCGAACACGACCCGACCGCCGTGGCTTTCATGGTTGAACGACTGCATGATGTGATTCCTGCTCAAAGGGGTGTCCGCCGCGCGACCGGGTCATGTACCGAGCGTGCATCTCGCATATTCGATTTCCGCATCACGTATTCCGTGCTCGGTCGCCGGATCAACGTGCAGTGTTACGGCCGCGCCGGCCGCTTCGAACAGGGCCGCCGACCGGCGGACGTATTCCACCGGGACATGAGGGTCGTGCTCCCAGGTCGAAAACAGTACCGGCATCCCTGAAAAATCGTGCGCAGCCGGAGCGCGCGGCAGTTCCGACGGCCCGATCAGCGCACCGGTAAAGGAAATCAACGCACGGTACCGCCGCCGGCTGCGCCACACGAACTCGCTGCACAGGCAGGCACCTTGCGAAAACCCCATCAGCACCTGCGATGCATACGGGATACCCTGCAACCGCAGCCGCTCCGACAGCGCGTCCAGGCACGCGAGCGCGTCGGAAAGACGGGGCTCGTTCAATTCGACAGGAACCAGAAAACGCTCTGGATACCACGATGCACCGTCTGCCATGGGCGCCCGCCATGCAAGGTCCGGCCGACCGAAACGGCGCACGACGTGATCGTGCATCCAGTCCGCCGACTGACCACGCCCATGCACGAGAATTACCGCGGCACGGGCACGATCGATCGGCTCGCCATAATCGATCACCGGCTGTTCGAGATGTGCATTCGTCATGAGATCGACACTTCCAGACAATCGCAGCGGGTGGCACGTAGCCACCCGGCCTGCTTCTCATTTCAGTAATTGAGGGCTTCCAGCGACTCAAGGATCACTGCGCGCTGACTTTCGAACTGCGGCGCAAGCTGCACCGTCTGCCCCATCTTCTCGTACGGTTCGTCGACGAGGAACGCATCCGGCTTCGAAACGGTCGCCTCGAACATCGCGCCGCTCGGGGTGCGAACGTAGATCGATTCGAAGTAACCGCGGTCCTTGCGCTCCGACGTATCGGTAAAGCCAAGGCCTTCGAGATTCGCCTTGACCCGATCCTGTACCAAGCGGTCGGCAACCTGGAACGCGCAGTGATGCACGATCCCCTCGCCGTACGTCCAGCTCGCCTGCGGCATGTCCGGTTCCAGCACGTAATCGACAAACTTGCCGGAGCCGCCGTCGCCGAACGCATAGCGAGCGAACTTGCCATCCTTCTCGACCTCGTGCGCCGACCAGCCCTGCTGCATGAATTCCTGCGAAGCCTCCATGTCGCGCACGTTCACGCCGATCGTATGCAGACCGCGAATAGCCAGCTCGGCCGGCACGTCGCCGTTCGAATAGGGCTTGCGCGCGTCGTCGGCAATGCCGATCAGCTCGTACGGGATGCCGCACGGATGGGAAAACGACAGGACCTGCTCGCCGAAACGTTCCGAACGGCGGACCTCAAATCCGTGCGCGGCGAGCCGTCGTTCCCAGAACGGAATCGCCGACTCAGGAACCGACAGCGACAGGCCGCCGATCTGCCCCGCACCGCGCTGACCCTTGCGGCCGAAATGCGCCACCGGAAAGCAGGTAATCAGCGTGCTTTCCTCTCCGAGATCATTTCCGTAGTAAAGGTGGTAAAACGGCGCCATGCCGTCGTAGATGAGCGTCTTCTTCACGCTTTTCAGCGACAGCACCTTCGTATGAAAGTCGTAGTCCTGTTGCGCGGTGCCGACGCACAGCGTGATGTGATGGTGGCGCATGATCGCCTGGTTGATCTGGGTCATGTTTGTCTCCTTCATGGAATCGAATGCGATACGAATTCACGGCGGACAGGAACCGGCCGACGTACTAACCGGTCATCGCGTCGTCGACGAGTTGCCAGATGAAGCGCCCCGACGGACGCTTCTGCTCTTCCGCGATATGCGCGATCAATCCGGCCGCGCGACCGAGCACGGCGAAGCCGCGCATCAACGACGGGGGAATACCGAGATCGCCAAGCAGTGCCGCAATCGCGCCGGTCGCATTGATCGTGATGTGCTTGCCGGCAGCGGCATCGACTTCCGCAGCCAGCATGTCGAGCGCTTCGCAATGTGCGCCATACGTACCGGCGTCGCGCGCGAGCGCCAGCAATGCGATGGCACGCGGATCGTCCGGCCGGTGCAGATGGTGACCAAATCCCGGAACGGGCTCGTGCCGTGCACGGTATTCACGCGCCACATCCGCGGCTTCGCGCGGCGCGTCCGGCTGTGCCGCGACAATCCTCGCGAGCAACTCCGCGGCCGGCTCCATCGTGCCGACGAAACGGCTGGCCACCGCAAGCAGGCCTGCGGCTACGCCCGCCTGAAGATTCTCGGGCGAACTCGAGTAAACCATCCGCGTCGCAATCGCACTGGGGGTCATGCCATGCTCCATCAGCGTCACGAGAATCGCATCGACGACACGTCGCTGGTTCTGCCCGAGCGCGATACCGAAGGTCTGCTGCATGAATACATCGATAAAACCTGCGTTGCCGATCAGGTCGTGGACGAGATTACTGTCGCCGTAGTACACCGCATCCGCGGTGTAGTGACAGAGCCGGCTATCCGGCACATCGGCCTTGCCCGCCATCACTGCCCCCTTGTTCCCAGGATCGCATCCCGAACAGCCGGCTTGAGCACCTTGCCGACCGCGCTACGCGGCAATGCATCGAAAAAATGAACGACCTTCGGCGTCTTGACCGAACCCAGCTCGCGCTTGACGAAGGCGATCAGTTCGTCCGTGCGTACGCTTGCGCCCGGGCGCAGTTGCACCGCGGCATGTACCGCTTCGCCCCACTTATCGTCCGGAACGCCGACCACCGAGCAGTCCGCGACGGCCGGGTGCCCCGACAGGACCACTTCGACGTCTCCCGGATAAACATTGAATCCGCCAGTGATGATGACGTCGCGCATGCGGTCGCGCAGAAAAAGATAGCCGCGCTCGTCGAACACGCCCGCATCGCCGGTACGCAGCCAGCCGTCGATCAGGGTCTTGCGCGTTTCTTCTTCCGCATTCAGGTATCCGCTCATGACAAGGCCGCCGCGCACGGCGATCTCGCCCTCCTCGCCCGGCGGTAGCGGCGCCCCATCCTTGCCGACGACCGCCACCCGCGTCAGCAGCGTCGGTCGTCCGACCGACGCCAGGTTCTCGCCCGTCATGTCGGTCGGCGGCAGGAACGTGATGATTTGCGGTGCTTCAGTCTGCCCGAACGATGTACAAACGACCGGACCGAACACGGCCTGCGCATCGCGAATCTGCTCGGGCCGCATCGGAGCGCCCCCGTAGACCAGATAGCGCAACGAACCGAGCGCGCGCGGCATGCGGCGCTGTTCGTCGGCGAGCGCCTGGATCAGCGTCGGCGGTGCAAAGAAGACCGTCACGTCGTGCGCGCTCGCGTTATCGAGCAACGCACCCGGTTTCGCATGGTCGGGAAAGACCAGCGCACCGCCCGAGCCGAGGATCGGCAGCATGTATGTAGAAGTGCCGTGCGTGATCGGAGCCGCGACGAGATACCGGTCATTCGGCTGCAACCCGAGTTCATGAATCTGAGTCGCGATGCTCGTCGTCCACGCACGCAGCGGCTGGATCACCCCTTTCGGGAAACCTGTCGTCCCGCCGGTAAACTTGATGGCCTGCGCGTCGTCCAGCGGAATCCCGGCGCGCGAGCGAGGGCCCATCGCGAGCGCATCGCGATTTCCGGTCTGACGGGCCAGCGCCTCGAGCGGCTGCAACGGCGCAGCGATCGGCTCGAGACGCTCCAGCATCGCCGTATCGGCGAGTACCAGGGACGGCTTGACGAAATCGACGATGCGGTGCAACTCGGGATCGCCATTGCGCGGATTGAGCGGCACCCAGATCTTGCCGGCCGCGAGAATCGCGAGAATTGCCACCAAATGGTCGACCGAATTCGCGGCCCCCACACAAACACGGCTGCGCGGCTGCGGATCGATGCGATCGAGCGCGGCGGCGCGATCGAGCACGATTTCCGCGAGCGCGGAAAACGTCAGATCGCCCGCCGAGCTGATCACCGCGAGACGGTCGGGATGCCGCTGCACGGCACGCCACAAATAGTCGATTGGATACATGGGACGGACTCCGGGTTCAGGGCGCACTCGAGGCGAGTGCCATCAGTACGTGGCTGAACTTTATGAATTGTTCAAATGTTCGAACATTCGGATATACCCGAGGACCATGCGATACGTCCCCGCAACAAGGGAAGCGGCGCGCTTCATGAGACGTGTCGGGACGAACATTCGAACAAAGCGACCGAGCCGCCCGCTATACTGGAAGCCGCCCAATCATGCGTTGCCCCCGATGAACGCCCCCGTCCAAGCGTCCGATACCGTCTCGCTCGAATCCCCCCAGCCTCGTCATGTCGACCTTGCACGCACGTTGATGCACGACATCGGCAGCGGCCGATACCGAGTCGGCGACATGCTGCCGACGGAAGCCGAGCTTTGCGCCCAATGGAATCTCAGCCGCTATGCCGTGCGTCAAGCCATTCTGAAGCTGTGCGAGCTTGGCCTGATCAGCCGCCAGGCAGGGATCGGCACGCGCGTGATCGCGAGTCATCCGCACACGCGCTACGTGCAGTCGATGGATTCGTTATCGGATCTCGCCCGCTACGCGCAAGGCACGCGACTCGATGTCGTATCGCGAAGCGTCCGTCCCGTGAGCGATGCCGAGTCCGCCCTCCTGCACTGCGCACCGGGGACCAAATGGCTGCATATCGCCGGCATTCGCCACGATGTATCGGGTACAGCCGAGCCGATCGCGCTCGTCGACCTGTATGTCGCGGAGCGCTACAGTCGCCTGAAGGGCGTGGCAGAAACGCTCGACACACCGATACACACGATGCTCGAGCAACAGTTCGGCATCAAGGCGACTCGCGTCGAACAGCAGATCCAGGGGCTGCTGCTCGTCGGCGACCAGGCAGTCGCATTGCGGGTGCCGGACCAATCGGCCGGGCTGCGCATCGTGAGAACCTATTACGCTCAGGACACGGTGATCGAGGTCACGTCGGGCATTCATCCAGCAAGCCGCTTCAGTTATTCGATGACGTTTCAGCTGACGCATACATCGAACTGATACTCGATCTCCGGCGGCGTGCCGTGTCGAGCGAACGCGTCGCGTTCGTTCGACAAAAACGCTCTGTTCGACCAATCGTGTCTACCGCGCTTGCAACGTTTCGCTTAACGTAGCGTTTTAAATCCGCCGGCTGCTGCGCGATACCCTTTTCCGCGTTTCGGCTCGTTCGCACCATATTCTCTTCCAATAATATGTACTGCGAATTTTCATGTCGGATTCTCGATAACGCGCATGCCTGCCACGCAACCGATCACGAATCGCAACCATGAAAGGAAACGACGATGGACCTCAATCTCAGCGGACGTACGGCACTCGTATCCGGAGCAAGCAAGGGCGTAGGCAAGGGCATTGCACGAGCGCTGGCCGCCGAGGGCGTAAACCTGGTGATGCTGGCTCGAGGAGCGGATGAACTCGAGCGCACTGCCCGCGACATCGCGGACGAATTTGGCGTGCAGACGCTGCCCGTCAGCACCGACGTCAGGAACGCGGACGAGGTTCGGCATGCCAGCTCACGAGCCCGCGCGCACTACACGAACGTCCATATCGTGGTCAACAACGCAGGGGCCGCGATTCAGCGCAGCGATCGCGAAATTCTGTGGGACGACAGCGACTGGCTCAGCCAGATCGAGATCAAGAACCTCGGCGCATTGCGGGTGATCCGGGAGTTTCTGCCGCTCGTTCCAGACGATGGCACCGGACGAATCATCAACATCACGGGAGCATCGGGAACGATGACCTGGAACCCTGCGCTGACGTATGGGATGAACAATGCCGCACTCATTCATATGACCGGCTATCTCGCGGCCGATCTCGCGAGCCACAGGATCAACGTCAATGCGGTGGTGCCCGGACTGGTCGGCACTGAATGGCGAGAGGAATGGGCGCAGTCGATGGCCATCAAGGCAGGGAAGCCGGTCAGCGACTGGTTGCGCGAATTCTGCATCGGGAAGGGCATCCTGTCAGGACGCTGGGCGCACGTGGAAGAAATCGGCAGCATGGTTGCCTATCTGTCCTCCGATCATGCCCGCTATATCAACGGTGCACGCATCGCCGTCGACGGTGGCCTCACGGTGAACGCGCGGTGAGCAATCGATACGCCGGATCGTCGACGATATTTGCAACCCACCGGGCCGGTGCACCCGGGCCCGGCGCCATCGCCCCGGATCACTTATCATACCGGCCAGGCAATTTGCGACGAAAGGCAGATCATGTTTACAGGCATTGTTCAGGGTATTGGCGTCATCGAGACCATCAAGGATCACGGCGAGCTGCGAACGTTCAGCATCGCGTTCCCCGAGGGCTTCACCACCGACATCGAGATCGGCGCGAGCGTGTCGGTCGACGGCGTCTGCTTGACCGTGACGACGATCCATTCCCCGGCCCTGATCGACTTCGACGTGATGCTGCCGAGCCTGCGCATCACCACGCTGGCCGACCTCACGACCGGCGCGCGCGTCAACGTGGAGCGGGCCGCCAAGGATGGCGCGGAAATCGGCGGGCATCCGCTGTCCGGCCACGTCGACTTCATGGGGACCATCGCGGACATCGCGTCGTCCGAGCACAACCGGATGATCCGGATCGCCGTGCCGGCCGATTTCAAACGCTATGTGTTCGCGAAGGGCTATATCGCGATCAACGGCTGCAGCCTCACCGTGTCGGACGTCAACCGCGACGAAGGCTGGTTCGACGTGTGGCTGATTCCGGAAACGCGCCGCGCGACGACCTTCGATGCGAAGGGCGTCAGCGACAAGGTCAACATCGAGATCGAGCGCAGCACGCAGGTGGTCGTCGATACGATCCGCGAATCGGTCAAGGAAACGCTGGGCGAATTGACCGGCGTCGTCACAACGTTGCTGGCGGAAAAAGGCATCGACATCGAGGAACTGCTCGCGCGCAACGTCGCGCGGCTGCCTAAGCAGTAGTGAACGGCGCCTTACCCGGTGATCCCCGGATCACCGGGTATCGGCCCGCGTTCTGCCCCCGGTTCGGCCACCTCGCGTGCCGGCCTTACTCCGCTTCCACGGCCACGCCCTTCCCCACCGCCACCCGCTGCGACCGATAGATCCCCGCGTGTCCGGAGAACAGGTACGCCACCACGCAAGCGACGATCGCATACACGCCGATATCCGCGCCGAACAGTTCGATCGCCATGATCGTCGACGCGATCGGCGTATTGGCCGCGCCCGCGAACACCGCGACGAAGCCGAGCCCCGCGAGCACCGGCACCGGCAGCGCGAGCACCTGTCCGAGCGCGTTGCCGAGCGTCGCGCCGATGTAGAACAGCGGCGTCACTTCGCCGCCCTTGAACCCCGACGCGAGCGTGACAACGGTAAACGCGAACTTGCCCGCGAAATCGTAAGCCGGCAGCGGCCCGTGGAACGCGGCCTCGATCGTAGGAATACCGAGGCCGAGATACTGCGGCACGTTCAGCACGGTCGCAGCCGCGGCAACCAGCAGGCCGCCGAGCACCGGCTGTAGCGGCGCGTAGCGCACGATCCGCCGAAGCCATGCCGTCAGCCCGTGCGTCGCGTATGCGAACAGTCGACCGACGACACCGAACGCGATACCCGCCACCACCGTCGCGGCAAGCCCCGCCGCCGACGCGGCCGGCACGAACGGAATCGCATACACGGTGTGATGCACGCCCCACGCGCGGCACACGACGTCCGCGACGATCGCCGATGCAACGCAGGTCAAGAGCGCGTCGTACCGCAAGCGGCCGATCGCGAGCACCTCGAGCCCGAACACGGCACCGGCGAGCGGCGTGCCGAACACCGACGAGAACCCGGCCGCGATACCGCCCATCAGCAGCACGCGCCGATGCTCGCGATCGAGACGGAACACGTGCGTGACGCGATCGGCGAGCGCGCCGCCCATCTGCACGGCCGTGCCCTCGCGGCCGGCCGACCCGCCGAACAGGTGCGTGACGACGGTCGCGACGAGCACGAGCGGCGCCATCCGCTTCGGCACGAGCGCCTTCGGGTCGTGGATCTCGTCGATCAGCAGGTTGTTGCCGCGCGCAACCGACTGGCCAAACCGATGGTAGATCCAGCCCGTCGCGAAACCGGCGGCCGGCAATCCCCACAAGAGCCACGGATGCGCGACGCGCGTACCGGTCGCCCAGTCGAGCGCGATCAGGAACACCGCGGAAGCCGAGCCGGCCAGCACGCCGAGCAGGGCCGAGAGTGCGAGCCAGCGGCACACGTAGCGCACGGTCGCGAAAAAATCGGCAGAAGTCGAAAAAAACATGATTTCCAGATTCGACGGAACATCGAACCCTGGGCGGCAGAACACCGCATGGACGGCCTGCGACCTCCTGACGACCCAGGAACACGCAGGCATCATCAGCCGGGCAAACCGGCGGTTGAGGGCCGAATCGTGCACGGAACGCGCCAGGATCGACCGCAGGGAGGCATGCCATCTCCGCTGGCGGCAATTGTACGCGACGCGAAGCACGGCGCGCAATGCGGCCCCAGCCCCGGCCCCGGCCGCACGTGCTGCCCGGGCCACGCGCGAGGCCCCGGCGCGCCGTCAGTCGCGCGGCATGCGCGTCACACGCGAGATCAGCTGCGGACCGATCCGCTCGAGCGGCAGGATCGCCGATGCCGCGCCGATGGCCGCGGCCGCCTTCGGCATTCCATAGACGGCGCTCGTCGCCTCGTCCTGCGCGATCGTGTAGCAGCCCTTCGCGCGCATCGCCTTCAGCCCGAGTGCGCCGTCGCGTCCCATTCCCGTCAGCAGCACGCCCAGCGCATCGCCCTGCCAGCCATCGGCGACGCTGTTGAAGAACACGTCGATCGACGGCCGGTACGGCGTCTCGGCCGGATGTCGCGTATAGCCAAGCACACCGCTCGACGACAGGCACAGGTGATCATTGGTCGCCGCGAGCAGCACCTCGCCCGCCTGCGGCACGCTACCCTGCCGCGCGATACGCACGGGCAGCCGCGTATAGCCGTCGAGCCAGTCCGCCATGCCGAGCGCGAATGCCTGGTCGACGTGCTGCACGATCACGAGCGCGGCCGGAAAATCGGCCGGCAGCGCGCGCAACAGCGCGGTGAGCGCGGTCGGGCCACCCGCCGACGCACCGATCGCGACGAGCGTCGGCTGGCCGCGCGCGGGCGCCGGCCCCGGCGGCACGAGCGTGACCGTGCGGCTTTCGAGCAGCCGGCCGATCTGGTCGATCTTCGCGAGCAGCGGCTGCCGCGCCCCATCCGACGGCAGGCCAAGCGCGGGCGTCGGCGTGTCGACCGCGTCGAGGGCGCCGGCACCCATCGCCTCGTAGACCGACGACGTGTTCGCACTGACGCTCGCGGTCACGATCAGGATCGCGCACGGCGCACGCGCCATGATCTGCCGGGTCGCGGCCACGCCGTCGAGCTTCGGCATCACGAGGTCCATCAGCACGAGATCGGGCGGATGCGCGACGCAAAAATCCACCGCCTCGTCGCCATCGGTCGCCACCCACAGCACCCGGTGATCGGTGCGCAGCGCGATCACGCGGCGCAGTGCCTCGACGGCAAGCGGCAGATCGTTGACGATACCGATGTTCATCCGCGTGCATCCCCGATCAGGTCGTGCACCGCATCGAGCAGCGCCTCGTCGTGGAAACTGCTCTTCGCGAGGTAGTAGTCGGCGCCGGCATCGAGTCCGCGCCGGCGATCCTCGTCGCGGTCCTTGTACGACACGATCATCACCGGCACGCGCGTGAGCATCGGATCGCCCTTGATGAGCGTGACGAGCTCGATCCCGTCCATGCGCGGCATGTCGACATCGGTCACGACCAGGTCGAACGCGTCGCTGCGCACCGCGTTCCAGCCGTCCATTCCGTCGACCGCGACGGTCACGTCGTAGCCACGCTTCTCCAGCAGCTTGCGTTCGAGCTCGCGCACCGTCAGCGAATCGTCGACGACGAGCACGCGGCGGCGCCGGTCGGCGAGCGCGAGTTGCGGATCGCGCGTGAGCTTCGCGAGTTGTCCGCCGCGCACGAGCTTGTCGACCGAGCGGATCAGGTCCTCGACATCGACGATCAGCACCGGGTCGCCGTTCTCGAGCAGCGCGCCGGCCGCGATGTTCTGGATCTTGTGAAGGCGGCTGTCGAGCGGCTGCACGACGAGCATCCGCTCGCCGAGGAAGCGGTCGACCGCGACGCCGTACAGCTCGGGCTCGCCGCCGACGATTACCACCGCCGTGCTGGTACGCGTGATGTCGGGTTCGCCTGCATCGAGCAGCTGATGCGCGGAAACAAGGCCCGCACGCCGCCCGTCGAACGGAAAATGCGGCTGGCCCTCGAGCACGTCGATGTCTTCGTGTGCGAGTTCGAGCGTGCGCCGCACGTGGGCAAGCGGGAACGCGTACGGCTCGCCGCCGACCTCGACCAGCAGGCTGCGGATCACCGACAGCGTGAGCGGCAGCTGCAGCACGAAACGCATGCCCGCACCGGGCTCGTTGAAGATGCGCACCGAGCCGCGCACGCCGCGCGCCATCTCCTGCACCGCGTCGAGGCCGACACCGCGCCCGGACACGTCGGTCACCGCGTCGCGCATCGAGAAGCCCGGCAGCAGCAGGAATTCGAGCAGTTCGGGATCGGATAACCGCGCGGCCGTCTCGTCGTCGGTCAGGCGCTGACGGACAACGGCCGCGCGCAGCGCGTCCATGTCGACGCCCGGGCCGTCGTCGATCACGCTGACGAGCAGCGAGCCGGCGCTGTGGCGCGCTTCGAGCGTCACGCTTGCCTCGGCCGGCTTGCCGCGCGCACGCCGCGCGTCGGGCGACTCGACGCCGTGGTCGAGCGCGTTGCGCAGCAGGTGGCCGAGCGGCGCGTCGAGCAGATCGAGAATGTCGCGGTCGACCTGCGTGCCTTCGCCGACGATCGAGAAGCGCACCTGCTTGCCGAGCGAGCGCGCGAGATCCCGGACGATGCGCGGATACGCGCGCGTTGCGTCGCCGAACGGCCGCATCCGGCACTGCAGCGCCTCGTCGTACAGTTGCTCGGCGATGTGCGTGCTGCGTCGCTCGAAGCGGTCGAATTCGTCCATCCGCTCGGCCAGCGAACGCTGCAGGTCGTTGAGCATGTGCCGCACTTCGTTCACCGACGCGAGCACGCCCGCGCCAAGCTCGTCCGCAAACTGTTCGTACACCAGATCGAGCGAACGGGCCGCGTCGCGCTGCGCGCGCTTCACGCGCAGCATCGATTCGGAGAACGGCTTGAGCCAGCGCGATTCGACGAGAGATTCGCCGGACAGGCTCAATAGCCGGTTCAGCGTATCGGCCCGCACGCGGCGCATCGCGCCCGCGCCGGCCGCACGGTCGGCCTGGACCGAATCCGGCACGGCCGCCGATACGGCCAGCGGCGGCACCTCGGCCCCCGCTCCCACCGGCTCGTTCGCGGCGCCGTCGTGCTCGCGAAGCGGTACGACGGACGGCGGCGCCGGCGGCGGTGCGAACGTCGGCGCCGGCATCGCCTGCACGCCGTCCGCACCAATGAGCGCCAGCGCGAACGCATCGATCTCGGACGACGACACGGGCGGCGCGTGCGGATCCGCGACACGCACCAGCAGGTCGACGCCGGCGAGCAGCACGTCGACGTGCGCCGCCGTCAGCGCGATCGTGCCGGCTTGCGCGGCGACGAAGCATTCCTCCATGCGCCCCGCGATGTCGACGCCGAGCGGCACGCCGACGATGCGCGCCGCACCCTTCAGCGAATGCGCTGCGCGCATGCATGCTTCCAGCGCGACGGAATCGGGCTCGCCCGATTCGAGCGCGAGCAGGCGCTCGGACAGCGCCTGGGTCTGAGTGCGCGTCTCCTCGCGATACAGTTCGAGCAGCGACAGGTGGCTCAGATCGTCATCGCCGCTCATCGCATGCTCCGGGTCACGGCATCGAACAGACGATCGTCGTCGAGCAGGCCCACCGACTTGCCGCGCCACGACAGCACGCCGCGCGACAGGCCGGCGCTCGCGCGTCCGACCGTCGCCGGCACGGGTACCCATTCGGATGCGCCGAAGTGCAGCACGCCCTCGACTTCGTCGACCGGAAACACTACCGGCTCGCCCTGGTGCGCGACGACCAGCAGACGAGTGAAGCGGCCGTCCTCGTCGCCAGTGACGTTCTTGCCGCCCTTGCCCGCATCGAGGCCGAGCAGCGCGCCGATCGAGATCGCGATGCGCAGCGTGCCGCGAATGTTGACCACGCCGCGCACGGCAGAGTGCCGACGATGCGGCAGCGAATGGATCGGGCGCGTGCCGGCGATCTCGCGCAGCACGCCGATCGGCAACGCGAGCCATTCGTCGGCGACGCGAAATGCGAGCGCCGCCTGGCGCGTGTCGTCGTCGCCATGCGCGCGGGTCGCGTCGAACGCGCTCATCCGGCGTGTGGCCTCGGCCATCTCGGTCGCACCGAGCGGACGCTCGAGCAATTTCGCCGCGTGATACGCGTAGACCGGACAGTTCAGGCAGCGCAGACAGTCGGCCAGCCGCTCGCACGAACGGTCGCCGCGCGTGCCGATCCGGTTCCAGCAATCGTCGACGCCGATCGTCGTGCCGTCAGTGACAACGGCGTCGCTGTTCATTCTTTCCTCGGTCATCCCGATCTCGGCTCCAAAACCGTATTCTCATATTCTCTTATCCGGCCGAGCGCCGCGCGCGCTCGAGCAGCCATTGCGCGCCGGCGCCATCGCCGCCGACGTCGAGCAAGGTCGCAAGATGCGTCAACGCTTCATGGTGCGTGGGCCGCAAGTACAGCGCCTTCCGGTAGAAGTCGCCGGCTTCCGCGGCACGCCCGCGTGCATCCGCGATCAACCCGTTCAGGTAGAACGCATCGGCGTGCGGCCCCACCCGCGCCGAAAACTGCGCGAGCACGCGCTCGGCCTCGTCGAACGCTCCTGCGTTCGCGAGCGCCTGTGCCTCCTCGAGCGTCGGCGCAACGTTATCGGCAGCCGGCGCCGCCGTGTCGGCCAGCAGATCGCCGCGCATGCCGGTCCGTATTTCAGTCCGTATTTCAGCCCCGACATCGGCACGCGGCTCGCCCGCTATCGGGCGCTCGGCCGCCGCGAACCCCGCGACCGGTTGCGGCGCGGCACCGACCCACGTCGGCGGCACGACGGCCAGCATCGGACGCGTGGCGGCCGCCGGCGCCACCGAGAAGCACTCCGCGCGCCGGTATGGCGCAACCGCGGGCATCGGTGCCGCATGCCGGGCCGCGTATCCGTCCGCCATGTCACCGCCGCGCGCGCGATGAAACGCAAATGCCAGCGGCACGCGCGCCGAGCGCATCCCGTGCCGCATCGCGACACCCGTCTCGGCCGGGCCGACGAACAAGGTGCCGTCGTCGGCAAGACAGCTTTCGAGCGAACCGATCACGCGATCCTGCACGTCGCGGTCGAAATAGATCAACACGTTGCGGCAGAACACGAAATCGTAGCGGATACCCGTGTCGGCGCCCGGTTCGACCAGGTTGGCCTGGCGAAACTGCACGCATGCGCGCACACGCTCGTCGAGCAGCCAGCCGTCCGCAGCCTGCGTGAAGTACCGGGCGCGAAACTCGGTCGCCGTACCGCGAAACGCATTGCGTCCGTAGCAGCCGAGCCGCGCCTGTTCGATCGCGCGGGCGCTCAGGTCGATCGCGTCGATCGTGAAGCTGGCCGGATCGAGGCCCGCGTCGAGCAGTGCCATCGCCGCCGAATACGGCTCTTCGCCGCTCGAGCAAGGCGCGCTCAGCACGCGGATCACGCGCCCGGGCGTCGCGGCAAGCCGCTCGGCCGCGAGCCGCGCGAGCGTCGCGAATGCCTCGCGGTCGCGGAAGAACCACGTCTCCGGCACGACGAACAGTTCGATCAGCGCGCGCCGCTCGTCGGCCGATGCGTTGAGCTGCTGCCAGTACGCGTCGAGCGCGTCTGCGGTCACAGGCGGCCGCGCCGTCGACGGCAGCCGCTCGCTGTCGCCCTGCAGCGCATGCACGCGCTCGGTCAGCGCGCGGATCAGGAAATCGTTGCCGAGCGAATCGGGGTCGATGCCGGTCTCGCGCAACAGCCAGCCGCGAAATCGCGAATCGGACGCTTTCATGCGGACTCCCCTTCATGGCCCGGCTGGCCGTCGAACAGATACAGGCGTGCAACTTCGTCGATCAGGTCGGCCACCGACACCTGCTGCACGATGCCGTCGGGCGTGTTCGCGACCCGCCCGAGCCAGCGCGTGCGCGCAGTCGATACGCCGCTCGCATGGAACGTCGTGCGGTCGATCCGCAGGGTCTGCGTCGCGTGCTCGACGATCAGGCCGATCGCGCGTCCGCGCCCGGTCGGCGCGGTGCGATAGCGAACCATCACGAGCCGAGTCGAACGCAGCGCGTGCGCGCGCCGCCCGAGCGCCAGCATCGGCACGTCGATCACGGGCACTGGCTGGCCGCTGCGCATCAGCAGCCCGGCAATCCATTCCGGCGCGCCCGGCACGGCCTTGGTGGCCGCGAGCGGCAGCACCTCTTCGATCTCGGCCGCGTCCAGCGCGTAGCGATCGCCGTCGAGCTCGAACATCAGGAACAGCGCGTGCATGCCGCCGTGCGGCTCGGCGCGCGTCACGCGTCGACCTTGAAGCGCGACACGCTGGTGCGCAACTGGTTCGCGACGAGCGTCAGGTCGTCGATCGCCTGCGACGACTGGCGCAGCGATTCGGCCGTCTGCTGCGCGGCTTCGGACAGTTGCGACAGCGCCTGCGTGATCTGCTCGGCGCCGTTCGCCTGCGTCTGCATCCCTTCGTTGACCATCTGGAAGCGCGGCGCGAGCGTCTGCACTTCGGCAATGATCTGCGACAGCTGCCCGCCGACCTGCTGCACGTCGAGCATCCCGCGGCGCACTTCCTCGGAGAACTTGTCCATCCCCATCACGCCCGCCGACACCGCGGACTGGATCTCCTTCACCGTCTGCTCGATGTCGTAGGTCGCCACGGCCGTCTGGTCGGCGAGGCGGCGGATCTCGGTCGCGACAACCGCGAAGCCGCGGCCGTATTCGCCGGCCTTTTCGGCCTCGATCGCCGCGTTCAGCGACAGCAGGTTGGTCTGGTCGGCC
Source organism: Burkholderia sp. WTPI3 (assembly GCF_021483755.1). Taxonomy (NCBI): domain Bacteria; kingdom Pseudomonadati; phylum Pseudomonadota; class Betaproteobacteria; order Burkholderiales; family Burkholderiaceae; genus Burkholderia; species Burkholderia sp. WTPI3. The sequence continues at coordinate 33,276 of NZ_JAGIXF010000034.1, forward strand.
ACCTTGGTGATGGTTGCGACGACCTGGTTGATGTTCAGCGCCTTTTCGTTGAGGATCGCGAGCTTCGCGTTCACCGAGCCGGCCGCGTCCATCACGCTGCGCATCGTCTCGCCCATCCGCGTGAGCCCGCTCTGGCTCACGCCCGCGAGCGTCGCCGACTGTTCGGCCACGCCGGCCACCTCGTTCATCGTGCGCAGCAGGTCGCGCGACGTCGCGAAGATCTCGCGGGACGTCGCGCCGATCTCGGTGGTCGTCGCCGCGGTTTCATTCGCGGTTGCCTGCTGCTCGCGCGACGTCGCCGCGATTTCGGCGACCGACGTCGTCACCTGCAGCGACGACTGCTGCGCGCGAGCGACGAGTTCGGTCAGTTCGTCGGCCATCCGGTTGAATCCCGTCTCGAGCGTGCCGAATTCGTCGTGCCGGCGCAGGTCCAGACGACGCGTCAGGTTGCCGGTGCGCATCACGTCGTGCACTTCGACAAGCCGCGCCATCGGTACGGTCACCGCGCGAAACAGCCCGTAGCCGAGCCCGAGCGCGGACAGCAACACGATGCCCAGCGCAAGCGCGAGCACGACCTCGGTGTCCTGCACCGACTGGCGGATCACCTTCGCGGAGTTGTCGGCGAACTTGCGGTTTTCCTGCACGAGCGTGTTCGCGTCGCGCACGGTCTCGGCCCAGACGGGCAACGCCTTCGCGTATGCCGCGGCGGCTTCCTCGTGCGACGTGCGGCTCTTCTGGATCGCATCGTTCAGCAGCGGCACGTAGCGGTCGTACGCACCGCGGAACGTCGCGAAACGCTGCCGGTCATCGTCGCGAAACGTCGCGTTCTGGTAGTCGACCGACAGCGATTCGACGTCCTTCAGCGAATCGGCGATCTTCGCGAGATCGTGCTGAACGGCGTCGGGATCGGTATCGACGAACGTCGCCTGCTGCAGCAGCGAGAACGAATCGCTGACCGACGCGCGCAGCGACGCCGCGAGATAGACGCCGGGCAGCGAATCCCGTTCGATGCTGACGGCTTCGCTGTCGATCGCGCGCAGGCGCTCGTAGGACACGCCGGCGGTCACCAGCATCAGCACGAACAGCACGCCGAAGCTGAGCAGGATGCGGTTGCCGAGCGTCAGCCGGGCGGCGCCGAAGGTCGGATGCAGGCTTTCATTGGTCGCACGGGGTGTGACGGTGGCCATGTTCGTTATGGGCTTTCTAAAATCAGCGTTGAAAAAAATTCGCGCCGCCTGCGCGCCGAACGGCGTGCCACGAGCGCATCTGGGCCAGCGGACGATGCGGCGCCGGCAGGCCGCGCCGCGATATTACCGCTCCGCCTGCGCCGGCAGTCGAAGCCCGACCATGAAGCCGCGCGGCGAATTGCGCATCAGGATCTGGCCGCGATGCCGAGCCGCCGTCGCGCGGACGAACGCCAGGCCGAGGCCGAAGCCGCTGCGCGCCGCGCCGTGCGCGGATTCGAGCCGCACGAACGACTCGGTCGCGGCCGTGCGCTGCTCGGGCGCAATGCCGGCGCCGGCGTCCTCGACGCCGATCAGCCACGCACCGCCATCGTCGCTCAGCGTGCAGTGCACGTCGGTGCCGGCCGGGCCGTACTTCAGTCCGTTGTCGATCAGGTTAGCGACCGCACGCGTGAGCATCATGCGGTCGCCCATCGTCACGCACGCGGTATCCGGCACATGGGCGACGACGCGGCTGCCGAATCCGGCCGCCTTTTCCCACAACTGGTCGACGGCGTCGAGCACGATTTCGTTGAGACTCACGACCTCGTGCGCGCGTCGCTCCGACTGCGCGCGGGTCAGGTGAATGAAGCCGTCCGCGAGCGCGAGCGCCCGGCGTGCGTGGCCGGCAATGCGCTCCATGATCGCCGGCATGTTGCCGTGTTCGGCCCGGTAGACCTCGAGCAGCGCGAGGATCGACGTCTGCGGCGAACGCATGTCGTGCGACAGGAAATCCAGCGCCTCGTCGCGCTGTCGCGACATCAGGTACGAATTCGAGTGATAGCGGATCCGCGCGGTCAGCTCCATCGCGTCCGGCAGCTTCACGAGATAGTCGTTCGCACCGGCGATGAACGCCTCGCGCTTGACGATCGGCTCCTCTTTCGCCGACAGCACGATGATCGGCACGCGCGCGGTATCGGCGTCCGCGCGCCACGCGCGAACGAGATCGAGGCCGTCGATTTCCGGCATCACGAGGTCCTGCAGGATCACCGTCGGCTTCACCTCGCGCGCGATTGCCATCGCCCTGTGTGCATCGGTGCACACATGCAGGTCGATATCGTGCTCGCTGCGCAACGCGCGCCGGATTACCTCGCCGACGAACGGCTGATCGTCGACGAGCAGCACCGACAGCCCCGATTCAAGACAATCCGGCGCATTTTCACCGCTCGATTCTTTCATAAATACCGTTTCAAACGCCAAATCTCCAATTGATTCTTTCATAGGAGTTGTTTATCTGACTTGGGCGCCATCTTAATTTGGCGGCTGAGAAATTCACCCGTTGTTGCCGATCTGGCCTGTCGGCATTGCCTCACGGGGATTCGAACGCCGATTTTTCCCCGTCGACGGTCGCATTACCTCCGCGTGCTTTCTCTCAATAAAGATAACCGGCTGATTCTAAATGAAATTAGAACACAGCATCTATCTCCTTCCGGTTTAGTTTTGCCAAATATAGTGAAAGAGCGGGATACAGATAAATCAGATCATTTCCGGATTCGAAAGACGAGAACGTTTGCGCGGGCGGTGCTGCGAGGTTTGCATGCGCAGCAAGGCCGGCACGCCGGCCATATCGGGGCCGGATCCAGATATGCCGAACCGGGGAAATGATGGGGAAATGGCGCCGCGACGGTGGACATGGACGCTAGATGCGGGCGCCAGGTGGCAGCGGCCACGGCGATGGCGGCGATGCGCCAACGCCCCGCCGCCGTGCAGTCGATCGTCAGCCGCGCGCGTGCTGCGCGGATACTTCCTGCAGATCGAGATCGCGCTCGAGCGCGTGCAGCATCTCGTCGTGGATATGGCCCGAACGGTGCAGGCGCAACAGTTCCGTGCGGCCCGCCGCGATCGCGGCCAGCACCACGTCGTAGTGGGCGGCACGGGCGCTGTCCGGAAATGCGGGCTCGTCCTTCAGGCGCTCCGTCAGTTCCGCACGGTAGGTGTACTGCTCCAGCAGGCGCGGGTGAATCACGTTGCCGCTGTCGTCGCGCACGAGCGGCTGGATCGCCGCGAGCTGCGCGGCCTCGATCTGCGCCCATGCCTGCGGCTCGGTCAGGTGATGCGCGGCGCGCTCGTGGCGTTGCGGCAGGCGCAGCAGCCGGATCAGCGGACCTATGGTCGTGCCCTGCAGCAGCACGGTAACGAGGATCACCGCGAACGACGCGACCAGGATCACGTCGCGCCCGGGCAGCGCCTGCGGCAGCGACAGCGCGATCGCGAGCGTCACGACGCCGCGCATGCCGGCCCAGCTCATGATCGTCGCAGCCTTCCAGTCGGGCGCGGCGCCGCGCCGCGCGATCCCGTGCACCGGCCACTTCAGCGCCTCGACCGCGTAAATCCACACGAAGCGCGACACGATCACCGCCGCCAGCACCGCGAGCACGGGCGGCACCATCGTGGCAAGCACCTGCTCGAAACCGCCGAGCCGATACATCGCACCGCGCAGCGACAGCCCGATCAGCACGAACACCATCGCTTCGAGCAGGAACACGATGACCTGCCAGAATGCGGTGCCGCGCGTGCGCACTGCGGCCGAGAACACTTCGTGCTGGTGCCAGCCGACGATCATGCCGGTCGTCACCGTCGCGATCACGCCCGACACCTCCACCATCTCGCCCGCGATGTACGCGATCCAGCCGGCGATCACCGCGACGGTGATCACCAGATAGTCGTCGTCGAGCAGCTTCAGAAACCACACGACGATCTTGCCGACCAGAAAGCCGACCAAGACGCCGCCAAGCCCGAGCTCCGCAAAGCGTACGACCGCGTGCTCGAGACTGAACGCGCCCGTCAGCGCGGCAGCGACCGCGAAGCGGAACAGCACGAGACCGGCCGCGTCGTTCAACAGGCTCTCACCTTCGAGCAGCACCATCAGCCGGCGCGGCAGCGCGACACGTTCGAGCACCGCCTTCGCGGCCACGGCGTCGGGCGGCGACACGATCGCGCCGAGCGCGAAGCACGCGGCCCACGGCAGCGATGGCACGACCCAGTGCACGGCGAAGCCGACCGCGAACGTCGTGAACACCACCGCGCCGATCGCGAGCATCAGGATGCCGCCGACGTTACGCTTGAACTCCTCCCACACCGAGAAATACGCGCCGTCCATCAGCAGCGGCGGCAGAAACACCAGCAGCACGAGATCGGGATCGAGATTGATCGGCGGCAGGCCGGGAATGAACGCGATGCCGATGCCGCCGATCAGCAGCGCGGCCGCGGGCGGCAGCCGCAGCCGCTTGGCGATGCATTCGAGCGCGACGATCGCGAGGAATGACAACAGAACCAGCTTGAATGCCGAGACGGGGGACATGAATCGATCTCGTGAAGAATGAATGCGCACGCCTTCGGGTGTCGTACCCCGACGGCCATTTCGCGCGATTACATCACGATGCGATACGTGCAGTCGAGCGCGTTCGGCACGCGGTGTCGCCGCGACGGTGCGCAGCAGACGACCGTCGTACCCGGATTCGCATGCCGAAATGAAAAACGGCATGCGGGCCGGCGCGATCGCCCGCGCGCGCGGCCCGTGAACGCGCTAGCGGCGTCGCACGACCATCAGCCGCGGCTCGGTCATGTCCTCGATTGCGTAGCGGATCCCTTCGCGGCCGAGCCCCGAATCCTTCACGCCGCCGTACGGCATGTTGTCGACGCGGAACGACGGCACGTCGTTGATCACCACGCCGCCCACCTCCAGTTCGTCCCACGCGCGCTGCGCATGCGCGAGTGAATCGGTAAACACGCCGGCCTGCAGCCCGAAATCGCTGTCGTTCACGCGTGCGAGCGCATCGTCGAAGCGGTCGAACTTCTCGAGGATCGCGACCGGGCCGAACGCCTCCTTCCGGTACAAGTCCTGCTCGCGGCCGACGTTTTCCAGCAGCGTCGCCTCGAACATCGCGCCGTCGACCTTGCCGCCCGCGACGATCTTCGCGCCTGCCGCGACGGCCGCGTCCATCCAGCCCGACAGCCGGCGCGATTCGGATTCCGAGATCATCGGGCCGACGAACGTCGACGAATCCTTCGGGTCCCCCATCTTCAACGAGCGCGTCTTCGCGATCAGCTTGTCGCGCAGCGCGTCGTACAGGTCCGCATGCACGAGGATCCGCTGCACGCCGATGCAGCTCTGGCCGGACTGGTAATACGCGCCGAACGCGAGACGATCGACCACGTAGTCGAGCTGATCGCGCTGATCCGAGTCGACGATCGCCGCCGCGTTGCCGCCGAGTTCCAGCACGACTTTCTTCTTGCCGGCCTTCTCCTTCAGCGCCCAGCCGACGGCCGGCGAGCCGGTAAACGACAGCAGCTTGAAGCGCTCGTCGGTCGTGAACAGATCGGCGCCGTCGCGATGCGCGGGCAGCACCGAGAACGCGCCCTTCGGCAGGTCGGTTTCCGCGAGCACTTCGCCGATGATCAGCGCCCCGATCGGCGTGCGGCTTGCGGGCTTCAGCACGAACGGGCAGCCGGCGGCCAGCGCCGGCGCGACCTTGTGCGCGGCAAGGTTCAGCGGGAAGTTGAACGGCGAGATGAACGAGCACGGGCCGATCGGCACGCGCCGCGTATAGCCGGTGTAGCCTTGCGCGCGCGCCGAGATCTCGAGGTTGATCACTTCGCCGTCGATGCGCACCGACTCCTCGGACGCGACACGAAACGTGTCGATCAGCCGCGTGACTTCGCCCTTCGAATCGTTGATCGGCTTGCCGGCCTCGATGCACAGCGCTTCGGCCAGCTCATCGAAACGCTCGCGAAAACGCGCGACGCAATGGTCGAGCACCGCCTGCCGCCTGTAGGCCGGCAACTCGCGCATCGGCTTCTCGGCGGCCACCGCCGCGCCGATGGCCGCATCGATCGCCTTCGCGTCGGCCAGCGCGACGCGCGTCGCGACCTTGCCGCTGAACTTGTCGGTCACGTCGAGATCGGTGTTCGCGTAGACCGCCTCGTTGGCCAGATAGTACGGATAGGTATCCTTCAGCATGGAACGCTCCTTCCGGTGAACTGCGGATTCAGAGTTGCGCCGACAGACGCTTGATTTCGCGGTTGAGCACGCGCTCGTTGTCCGAATAGTCGATCGGCACGTCGATCACGTGCACGCCCGGCGTCGCGAAGCAATCGCGCAGCAGCGGCTCGAGATCGTCCGCCGATTCGACGCGATGCCCGTGCGCGCCGTAGCTCTGCGCATACGACACGAAATCGGGGTTCTTCAGCGTCATCGCGAAATCGGGGAAATTCATGTTTTCCTGCTTCCATCGGATCATCCCGAACGCATCGTCGCGCAGGATCATCACGACGATGTCGAGCTTCAGCCGCACGGCCGTTTCGAGTTCCTGCGAATTCATCATGAAGCCGCCGTCGCCGCACACTGCGATCACCTTGCGCTGCGGGTGCACGATCTTCGTCGCGATCGCCGACGGCAGGCCCGCGCCCATCGATGCCAGCGCGTTGTCGAGCAGCAGCGAGTTCGGTTCGTGCGCCCGCCAGTAACGCGCGAACCAGATCTTGTACATCCCGTTGTCGAGACAGACGATCCCGTCGACCGGCAGCGCGTTGTACAGATCGTTGACGATCCGCACCGGATACATCGGGAAGCGCGGGTCGTGCTGCCCCTTTTGCAGGTGCGCGTCGAAATGTTCCTTTATCATCGCGAAGCGTTCGAAATCCCAGTGCGACTGCGGCGTCACCGCCTCCTTCATCTGCCACACCGCGTTCGCGATGTCGCCGATCACCTCGATCTGCGGGAAGTAGACCGGATCGACCTGCGCGCCGAGGAAGTTCACGTGGATCACGGTCTTGTCGTCCGCGCGCATGAAGAACGGCGGCTTCTCGATCACGTCGTGACCGACGTTGATGATGCAGTCCGCATGCTCGATCGCGCGGTGCACGAAGTCGCCGTCGGACAGCGTCGCATTGCCGAGCCACAGCGGGTGCGTTTCGTCGATCACGCCCTTGCCCATCTGCGTCGTGAAGAACGGGATGCCCGTCTTGTCGACGAATTCGAGCAGCATCTTGCAGGTCGTCTTGCGGTTGCCGCCCGCACCGATCATCAACAGCGGATGACGTGCGGCCTGGATCGCGCCGATCGCGTGCGCGACCGCCTTCTCCTCCGCCACCGGCCGCCGGCTGTAGCTGCGCGGGATCGGCTTGCCGTCGCCCTCCTCGTGCGCGATGTCTTCCGGCAACTCGAGGTGCACCGCGCCCGGGCGCTCCTCCTCCGCGCGGCGGAATGCCTCGCGCACCGCCGACGGGATGTTGCCGATCGACACGATCTGACGCGTGAACTTCGTGAGCGGCTGCATCATGTCGACGACGTCGACGATCTGGAAGTGGCCCTGCTTGCTCGACTTGATCGGCTTCTGCCCGGTGATCATCAGCATCGGCATGCCGCCAAGTTGCGCATACGCGGCGGCCGTCACGAAGTTGGTCGCGCCCGGCCCGAGCGTGGCGAGACATACGCCGGTGCGGCCCGTCAGGCGGCCGTAGGTGGCGGCCATGAACCCGGCCGCCTGCTCGTGCCGGGTCAGCACGAGCTTGATCTTCGATCGCCGGAGCGATTCGAGCAGATCAAGGTTTTCCTCGCCGGGAATGCCGAATACATACTCGACGCCTTCGGCTTCCAGCGCCTTCACGAACAAATCCGATGCTTTCATGGGGGACCTCGGTTGATGCCGCCTGCCCGGCTTACGGACGCGCGGCGTTCAGAACGCGCGCCGGCCTACGGCACGCGGACGCCTTACCTACTGGACACAGACCACGGCACGACACGCCGCGCGAAGCAGGGTTGGCAACGCGCGACGGCACCTCCGGGAGACGGAGGGCAAACGGATCCACCCGCGCGACAAACACGCACGGGCGGCAAAGACGTTTTTGATTGTAGACGGATTCGGGACATTCCGACCTCGACCAGGTGGCCGGGTCCGACGGCCGGAAAAGGTCGGCCTGATGGCCATTCCTGCGTCAAACGACGCGCGCGGCCCTACTGTAGCGGCAAGCCCACACCCTCGACTGTGAACTATGGTTGACACGCTGCAAGCCATGCCCTACAGTGCCCCTACATTCAGCATCCGGACCACCGACGTCTTCGATGCGTGGTTCGCCGGCCTGTCCGACCGCGTCGCCCGGCGCCGCATCCAGGCGCGCATCGACCGCCTGTCGATGGGCAATCCAGGCGACTGGAAATCCGCCGGCTCGCCCATCGTCGAAATGCGTATCGACCACGGGCCCGGCTATCGCGTCTACTACGTGCGACGCGCAACGATATGGGTGATCCTGCTCTGCGGCGGCGGCAAGTCGACGCAACAGGCGGATATCCGCGCCGCGCACGCGATGCTCGCGCGGCTCGACCTGGAGTGATCGATGGACAAGATCAAGACCCGGCCGTGGGATTCGGCCGAACACCTGAAAACCGACGACGACATGGCCGAGTACTTCGACGCGTGTCTGCGGGAAGCCGGCGACGACCCGGCCTTCATCGCGCATGCGCTCGGCGTGATCGCCCGTGCTCGCGGCATGTCGCAGGTCGCACGCGATGCGGGCCTGTCGCGCGAAGGGCTGTACAAGGCGCTGTCGCACGACGGTAATCCGAGCTTCGGCACGATCCTGAAGGTCATCAAGGCGCTCGGCCTGCAACTGCACGGCACCAAGGCGCACGCGTGATCCGGCCGCATGCGGCGCCGCACCGCCGGCGCCATGCCCGCGGCCGCATCAATGCAGCCATCCGGCCGCCCAGCGCGGCACCAGCGACACCAGATACAGCCCGAGCCCGATCAGCCCGCCGACCAGCGTGCCGTTGATGCGGATGTACTGCAAATCCTTGCCGATGTTCAGTTCGATCTGCCGCGACATCTCGCGATCATCCCAGTTGCGCACCGTGTCGCGGATGTGACGCATCAGGAAATCGGCGAAATCCGGTGCCATCTCGTGCACGGCTTTCTCGATGTGCTCGTTCAGCGATGCGCGCAGAGCCGGACTTTCCGCGAGCCGCGCACCGAGCCAGCCGCCGAGCGTCGTGGCGCGCCGGTGCAGCGCCGAATCGGGGCGCGCGAGATCGGCCTTCAGCCATGCCCGCAACTGGTCCCACAGATCGCGCACATACTCGTTGAACGCGTCGCCGTCGCGAATGTAGCGCTTGATCTCGTCGCCTTTCGCGATGAATGCGGGATCGTGCTTCAGCCGCTCCGTCAGCCGCACGACAGTGCGGTCGAAGCGCTGCCGCAGTTCGTGCTCCGGATCGTCGGCCACGCCTTCGAGCACACGGCTCACCGCGCTCGCCAGCACGCGTGCGCCGTTCTCGCCGAACCACTGCGTCGGCACGATCTTCTCGATCTTCGGATATTGCGTCTTCAGCCATTCGACGATGAAGCCCGCGATCACCTCGCGGTTCTCCTCCTTGTCGAGCACGTCGACCACCTGTTCGATCGCATCGTCGAGCAGCGCCTGGTGGCGGCCGTCTTTCGTCAGCGTATCGAGGATTGCGCCGGCCGATTGCGACAGATCGATCCGGTCGATCACCGCGCGAAACGCATCGTGGACGAACGACTGGATCCGCGCGTCGTCGGTCATGTCGAGCGCGAAGCTCGTCAGCTTCGTCACGTAGCTGCCGAGCGCGTCGGTGTTCGCCGGCTCGCCGAGCCAGGCACCCAGCTTCCGGGCGGGATCGTGCTGGCGGATCTGCGCGGCGAGCGCATCGGGGCCGAGGAATTTCTCTCGTACGAACACCGCGAGATTGTCGGCGATCTTGTCCTTGTTCTTCGGGATGATTTCGGTGTGGCGCGACACGAACGGGATCGGCACGCGACGGAACAGCGCGACCACGGCGAACCAGTCGGCGAGCGCGCCGACCATCGCGGCCTCGGCCACCGCCTTGAAACCGTCCACCCACGGGCCGCGCGGCAGCAGGATCGTCGTGACGAACACCGCGACGGCGGCGAGCAGCAGCCACAGCGCGCGGCGCTTGCTTCGTTTCAGTTCGAGGGCTTTGTCTGGCGTCATGGGTGACCGGTAAGGCGAACGATGCCGCCAATATGCACCGAGTCGGCGGCGGCCGCCAAATACCCGGCCCGTCCGACGGGATGGCCGCCCGCGCCGCCAACCGACCGGTCGAGCCATTCCGGTTCGACGTTTCCGCACGCAGCCGGTCCGCCTTCACGCTCGCTCCCGTCCCGCCGCAAGCCCGTCCCGACACCTCGAATCGCCCGCTCGGCCGCGCCGGCCGGACTGTCTCTCAATATCGTGTTTACCCGGATAGCACGACGTCGTCGCGTCCGCTCAGACTGTATTCACATTTCGAGACAGCGTCTCTCATATAGAGACATAAATTATGCTCAAGACACTCAGCAGCGCACTGCAACTGATGCAGCACTTCACCGCCCGGCAGGCCGCATGGGGCGTCCGCGAACTCGCGAAGGAAAGCGGCGTGCATCACGCCATCGTCCACCGCGTGCTCGCGACGTTCGCGGCCGAGGGCTATCTCGTGCAGGACGAAGCGGGGCGCTACGCGCTCGGCCTGCGCTGGTTCGAGATGGGCGAGATCGTGCGGCGTTCGCTGTCGCCGTCGCAGATCGTCGAGCCCGCGCTGCACCGGCTCGCGCAGCAAAGCGGTGAAACCGTGTTCCTGTCACTGCTCGACGGCTGCGAAGGACTGTGCCTCGACATCGCGCACGGCGACCAGCAACTGCGCTTCTCGATCGAGGAAGGCCAGCGCTTCGCGCTGCATGCCGGCGCGCACGGCAAGGCGATCCTCGCGTTCCAGCCCGATTCGATGCGCAATGACGTCTTCGCGCGTGCGACGCAGGCCGGCCAGGCGGTCGACCGCGCGGCCATCGAGGCCCAGCTCGACGTGATCCGCGAGAACGGTTGGGCCTACACGCGCGAAGAAGCCGCCGCCGGCGTCGCGGGGCTAGCCGTGCCGCTCACGGCGAAGGGCAGCCGCTCGGTCGCTGGGTCGCTCGCGATCTCGGGGCCGATGCAGCGTCTCGACGAATCGGCCGTGCCGCGCCTGCTCGATGCCCTGAGCGACGCGCGCCGCAAGATCGAAAGCGTGCTCAGCCTGATGCGCTGAGCACCATGGCGGCCGGCGAATCCGGCGCCGCCCCGACACACCACAACAAGCTACCGGCATCAAGAGGAGATACCCATGAACGCCCTGCAAGACGCGCAAGCCGGCGACCCCGCCGCGCCCGCCGCTTCGTCCGGCGCCCCGCGCGTCCGTTTCGTCGAACCCGTGCTGCTGATCGTGTCGGTTCTGCTGTCCGTGCTCGGCGCGATCATCGGCATGCAGTTGATCGTGTCGCTCGGCATTTCGGCAAACACGTCGATCATCGGCGCGCTGATCGCGATCGTGTTCTCGCGCATCCCGCACGAACTCGCGCGGCGCTTCCGCGTGCTCGAACGCCAGAACCTCGTTCAAACGGCGATTTCGTCGGCCACGTTCGGCGCGGCGAACTCGCTGATGATCCCGATCGGCGTGCCGTACGCGATGGGCATGCCCGAACTCGCAACGCCGATGCTGATCGGCGCGCTCGCCGCGATGCTGGTCGACGGCACGATGCTGTACCTGCTGTTCGGCAGCCGGATCTTCCCGGCCACGGGCAGTTGGCCGTCGGGCGTCGCGACTGCCGAAGCGATCTGGGCCGGCGACCGCGGCGGCCGCAAGGCCGCGTTCCTCGGGATCGGCGTCGCGGTCGGCGTGGCCGGCGCGTGGCTCGGCATCCCGATGTCCGCATTCGGTGCCGCGTTCCTCGGCAACCTGGCCGCGCTGACGATGTTCGGCCTCGGCCTGCTGATCCGAGGCTACTCGGTCGCGCTGACGGGCGTCGACATCGCGAAGGCGTATATCCCGCACGGCGTGATGATCGGCGCGGGCATCGTCGCGATGCTGCAGGTGTCGTCCGAGATCCGCCGTGCGCGCCGCGCGCCGGTCGACGAGGCTGGCGCCGGCGACGTGTCGCCGCTGCGCGCGGGCCGCATTCTCGGCCTCGGCTATGTCGTCTACATGCTGATCGCGCTCGTGATCGTCGGCTGCACCGGCGGCTTCTCGGAGATGTCGATCGGCATGCTGATCGTGTTCGTGCTGTATGCGGCGTTCGCCGCGTACATCCACGAGTTGATCGTAGGCATCGCCGCAATGCACTCGGGCTGGTTCCCGGCGTTCGCGGTCGCGCTGATCACGCTGACGATCGGCATCCTGATCGGCTTCCCGGCGCCCGCGCTCGCGGTACTGGTCGGCTTCTCGGCCGCGACGGGCCCGGCGTTCGCGGACATGGGCTACGACCTGAAGACCGGTTTCCTCCTGCGCGGCTCGGGCCAGGACCAGGCGCTTGAAATGGCCGGCCGCCGCCAGCAGTTCCTCGCGGCCACGCTCGGCTTCGTCGTCGCCGGCGTCGTGGTCGTGCTGTTCCACCACGGCTTCTTCAGCCGCGACATGCTGCCGCCCGTCGATCGCGTCTATGCGGCGTCGATCGAGGCCGGCTCGTCGTGGGACATCGCACGCGACCTCGCGCTCTGGGCCGTGCCCGGTGCGTTGCTGCAATGGCTCGGCGGCGCGAAGCGCCAGCTCGGCGTGCTGCTGTCGACCGGCATGCTGCTCACCTCGCCGCTCGCGGGCTTCGCCGTGCTGATCGGTCTCGCGATCCGCTTCATCGTGCTGCGCACGCGCGGCGAACGCGACATCGCCGAGATGAGTGCGTTTGCGGGCGGCGTGATCGCCGGCGATGCGCTCTTCAGCTTCACGCGCTCGCTCATCAAGCTCAGGTAATTCGTTTCACCGACAGGACTTCAGATGGACATCACTGCAATTCGCGCCGACACGCCGCTGACGGCATCGACGATCTACCTCGACACGGCCGCCGCATCGCTGCCGCCCGAGCCCGTGCTCGATACCGTCAACGACTATCTTCGCGACACCGGCCGCGTCGGCATCTACCTGCCCGCGTTCCGCAAGGCCACGTATGCGCGCGTCGATGCCGTCCGCACGCAGCTCGCGGCGTTCCTCGGCGCACGGGCCGACGAGATCGCGTTCACGAAGAACGCGACCGAGGCGATCTCGCTCGTCGCACAAGGGCTGCGTTGGCGGCCGGGCGACGAAGTGCTCGTCGCCGATACCGAGATGCTCAGCAACCTGCTGCCGTGGAAGCGGCTCGAAGCGACGCACGGCATCGTCGTGAAGATGATCGCCGCCAACGACGAAGGACTGCTCGCGTCGGACGCGTTCGCGCAGGCCGTCACACCGCGCACGCGCCTGCTCACCTTTTCGCACGTGCCGAACTCGTCGGGCGCGCTGCAGGATGCCGCCGCGCTGTGCTCGGTCGCGCGCGCCAACGGCGTGCTGTCGCTCGTCAACGCATCGCAAAGCATCGGGATGGTCGAGACCGATGTGCGTACGCTCGACTGCGACTTCCTCGCGGGCTGCGGCCGCAAGGCGCTGCGCGCGACGGAAGGCTCGGGCTTCCTCTATGTGCGGCGCGAATGCATCGACGCGCTCGAACCGGTGCTCGCCGGCTGGTGGAACGGCGCATACGACCGCGCGACCGGCGCGTTGTCGTTCGTCGCCGGCGCGAAGCGTTTCGAGGCCGGCTGCCCCATCGTGCCGGCGATTCTCGGCCTCGGCGCCGCGCTCGACTATGCGCAGCGCATCGGCGTCGCACAGATCGAAGCGTGCGTGCGCGACCTGACCGCCTATGCGATTGCCGCCTTCGCGACACTGCCCGGTTTCGAGCTGTACGGCCCGCGCGACGTCGCGCAACGCATCGGCATCGTACCGTTCAACCTGCGCGGCATCGATCCCGCGACGATCGTCGCAGCGCTGGAGGCGCGGCACTGCATCATCGAGGCCGGCAACTTCATGGCCGACGCGATCCTCGCACGCTACGGCGTATCGACGATGGCGCGCGTATCGCTGCATTACTTCAATACCCGCGAAGAAATCGACCGCACCGCCGAGCTGATCCGCGCGGCAGCCCGCTAACCCCTACCCCACAACCGGCACAGGAGCCGCCATGAACCAACGATTTCTGCTGATGAGCAGTTCCCGCAAGGACGCACTCGGCTATCTCGAACACGCGACCGAACAGATCCACGCACTGTTCCGCCACGAAGCGCGCAAGATCGTGTTCGTGCCGTATGCCGGCGTGTCGTTCAGCTTCGACACCTACGAAGGCATCGTGAAACCGGTGTTCGAGAAGCTCGGCTATACGCTCGAATCGCTGCATCACAGTGCCGATCCGCGCAAGACGATCGAGCACGCCGACGCGATCGCCGTGGGCGGCGGCAATACCTTCGCGCTGCTCAAGCGCATGTACGACGCGAACCTTGTCGACGCGATCCGCGCACGCGTGCAGGCAGGCGTGCCGTATGTCGGCTGGAGCGCGGGCAGCAACGTCGCGTGCCCAACGATCCGAACGACCAATGACATGCCGATCGTGCAGCCGCCGACGCTTCGCGCGCTCGGCCTCGTGCCGTTCCAGATCAACCCGCACTTCATCAGCGGCAAGCCGGCTGGCCACAACGGCGAGAGCCGCGAGGAGCGACTCGGCGAATTCCTCGACATCAACGCGCCCGAACAGGTGTTCGCGTTGCCCGAAGGATCGGCCCTGCTGTCCGACGGCACGACGGGCACCGTGCTCGGCGAGCGCGGCGCGCTGCATTTCGCGAGCAAGACCGACGTGCGCGCACTCGCGGAACACGCAACCTTCCCGCTCGCATCGATCACAGGTCCGGCCGGCATCGACCTGTGGCCCGCGTTCCGGCAATAAGCACCGGATACCACTTTTAAAAAACATTCCCATATCGGTTAGGAGACCTTTTCATGAAGAAGCAGCTTGCCGGACTCGCGCTGTTGGCCGGCGCGACGGGCGTCGCGCATGCCCAGTCCACCGTGACGCTGTACGGCGTCGTCGACGTCGCGATCGGTTATCAGACGCATACCAACCCGTCCGGCGACCGGACGATCGGCCTGCAGCAGGGCAACGAGGGCTTCCTGTCCGGAAGCCGCTTCGGCCTGAAGGGCAACGAAGCGCTCGGCAACGGCTGGAAGGCCGGCTTCACGCTGGAGAACGGCTTTCTCGCGAACAACGGCAAGCTCGACCAGCAGGGCCAGCTGTTCGGCCGCCAGGCCTTCGTGAAGCTCGGCCACGAGCGTTGGGGCGAGCTCGCGCTGGGCCGACAGTACACAACCGGCAACACGATGCTGTACTACGTCGATCCGCTGGGCGTCGGAGCCGCGCCGACCAATTCGTGGCAGGTCTACCTGGTCGGCCAGCGCTACGACAACGCGCTCAGCTACACCGGCGCCTACGGGCCGCTGCAGGTGATCGCCGAGTACGCGTTCGGCGGGATCGCGGGCGATACGCGCGCGCGGTCGTCGATGTCGCTCGGCGTCAAGTACGAATCGGGGCCGGTGACGTTGATCGGCGATGCTCAGCAAACGCGCGACTCGCAAAGCCGCCGCGCACGGATCTATCTCGCCGGGGCGAAGACCGCAATCGGCAGCGTGAACCTGTTTGCGAATTACCTGCACAGCGACCGCGACGCCGGTTTCGACTCGTCGAACGGCGGGACAGACACCGCATCGATCACGAGCATGGCGTCCGGCGCGCCGAGCGCCGCCGTCGCGATCAACTCGGTCTTCGACTCGCATCGCCGCGACGATTTCTTCACGGTCGGCGCAAGCTGGCGTGCAACGCCCGTATGGAACTTCGTCGTCGCCGGGATGCACAACCGTACGCTCGCCGACGGCTTCAACGGCGCACGCAGCACCGTATACGGTGTCGCCGACTACAGCATCAGCAAGCGCACCGACGTGTATGTCGCGACGTCGTACGAATGGACGCGCGGCGGCTGGTCGGGCCTGTTCGGCAACACGACGACCAATGCGGCAGCCGCGCAAGGCACTGCACTCAACGGCCGCAACGAGCAGTTGTCCGTGCTGCTCGGCCTGCGGCATTTCTTCTGACCCACCGCGCATTCGACCGATGCGGCTCGCGGCGCGGCGCACGATCGCCGCATCGGCAACCTGAACCAAGAGGCATTCGATGGCATTGAAACAGACCCTCGTCATTTTTGACGCACTCGACGGCGCGGCCGTCAACGGACAGTACATCGCCGCGCTGTTCGCGCCGTACGCCGCGCACGGCGTGACGGTCGACGTCACCACGGTCAATAACGAACCGCCGGAAGACACGACGAAGACGACCGACTTCATCACGATCGTGATCCCCGGCTCGCGCGGCAAGCAGGCCGGCGGCGACGCGCGCACGCTCGGCATCGTCGGCCGCAACGGCGCGATCGGCGCCCGGCCCGCTAAGTTCGGGATGGTATCTGACGCGGACGGCCCGATCGGCTCGCTCGCGGCCGCACTGAAGCTCGCGCAGATGAAGGCGAACGGCGACGTGCTGCCCGGCGACGTGATCGTCACGACGCACCTGTCGACCGACGTGTCGATGAGCGAGAACAACGGCGTGCCGTTCATGGGGATGCCGGTTTCATCGGCAACGATGAACCGCTACGAAGTGACGCCTGACATGGACGCGATCCTGTCGCTCGACGCGTCGAAGGGCAACCGCATCGTCAAGCAGCGCGGCTTCGCACTGTCGCCGACCGCGATGCAGGGCTACATCCTGCGGATGGCGCCCGACCTCGTGTCGATCATGGAATCGACGACCGGCATGCCGGCCGTCACATTCCCGATCTCGCTGCAGGACATCACGCCGTACGACAACGGACTGTCGCACTTCAACAGCATCATGCAGCCGCACGTCGGCACCGACAAGCCGGTGGTCGGCGTCGCGATCACCGCGCGCGCGGTCGTCGGCGGCAGCGATTCGAGCGCGAGTCACGAAGTCGATCTGGCCGAAGCCGTGCGCTTCTCGGTCGAAGTCGCGAAGCGTTACACGGCCGGAGCTTGCGAGTTCTACGACGCGAACGAGTGGCGCAAGATCCGCGACGCATATCCGGACCTGAGCGTGTTCCAGGGGTACGGCAAGTCCGTTTGACGGCTTGACGCGGCGCGCGACCGGAAGATCGGGCCGCGCGCCGCGCTACAGAAACGTCTTCAGATTGACCGCCGGATCCGCGAGCTTCACCGGATCGGGCACAGCCCCGGCCGCGATCAGCCGGCGCGATGCGCCGATGTCGCGCCCCAGGTTCGCCGCGGCAACCGCCACGATTTTCCCGTCGCCGCCGAGCCCGAACACCGTGAATGGCCCGCTCGCCGGATCGCCGCGCACGACGATCGTCCGTTCGCTGCCGAACAGCCCGAGCATCTGCAGATTGCAGTCGTACTGATCGGACCACAACCACGGCAGTTCCGCATAGGTCTCGTCCGCACCCAGCAGGTTCGCGGCCGCGACGGCCGGCTGGTTTTCCGCGACCTGCCACGACTCGATCCGCACGTGCCGGCCGAGCAGCGGATTGAAGTGCATCGTCACCTCGCCCGCCGCGAAGATCGCGCGATCGGCCGTGCGGCAGCCCGCGTCGACACGAATCCCGTTGTCGACGTCGAGTCCCGCCGCCTGCGCGAGTTCGACGTTGGGCACGACACCGATACCGACCACGACGATGTCCGCCTGCACGTCGCCGCGATCGGTCTCGACGATCGCACCGCCGTCCGCTGCGCGACGAATCGCACGCGGCAGCGTCGCCATCTGAAAATTCACCCCGCGCGCGTCATGCAACTGACGCGCATACGCGCCGACGACTTCCGGCAACGCCCGCTGCAGCAATCGCACGGCCGGATCGATCACCGTCACGTCGCAACCGATCTGCCGCGCCGCGGCCGCCACTTCGAGGCCGATGAAGCCGCCGCCGAGCACCGCCACGCGCCGCCCCGGCGCAAGCTGCGCACGCAATGCACGCGCGTCGGCAACGGTGCGCACGTAATGCGGCACGACGCCTTCGTCGACCGGCCCGCCGAACGCCCGCACCCGCGAACCCGTCGCGAGCACGAGCCGCGCATACGGCAGCGTCGCGCCGTCGTCGAGTTGTACGCGCAGTGCAGCGCGATCGATCGCCTCGACGCGCGTGCCGAGCCGCAACTCGATGCGCTCGGCGTCGTACCACGCCGCGTCACGCACGAACGCGCGCTGCTCGCCGCCGTCGCCGAGCAGCGCATCCTTCGACAGCGCGGGCCGGTCGTACGGCAGCTCGCGTTCCGCGCCGATCATCACGATGCGCGCTTCGGCGTCGCGCGCGCGCAGCGCTTCTGCCGTGCGGCGGGCCGCGTGGCCCGCGCCGACGATCACGTACGGATCAGCCGACATTGACTTCCACCTGTCCGTCGACGATCCGGATCGGATAGGTCCGGACCGGCTCGGTGATCGGCGCGCATTTCGGCGCGCCGGTGCGGATGTCGATCAGCCCCTGATGCAGCGGACATTCGACGCAGCCGTCCTCCACGTAGCCTTCGGACAGTCGCGCGTGGCCGTGCGAGCAGAGGTCGTGCATCGCGAACAGTTCGTCGCCGATCCGGAACACCGCGATCGGCTTCTGACCCGCGACGCGCGCCGCCGGTTCGTCTTCGGAAAATTCGTCGAAAGCGCCGAGCGGATGCCACTCGGCCAGCGTTGCTTCGGTCATGTCGTTTCCTTGCGTTCGCATCAGATCGGGGTGGCGAGCAGCGTCTGCACGCGCGACGTGTCGTAGATCACGCGCTTGGTCTTGTAGCGCAGCCCGTCGGGCGTGCGCACGACCGTGTCGTAATACTTGCCGGCCTGGTACACGTTCGATTCGCCGTTGCTGCGCGTCTGCACGACCACGTAGTTGCTCTCGGTGTCGATCTCGCCGTCGCGCTCCGCGACGATCGTCAGGCCCGACGTCATGTGCCGGTATGTATGCTCTTCGAAGATGTTCGCGTGCCGCAGCGACACCACGCGGTCGCGCAGCATCCGCTGGTTCGTGCAGTGGACGATCCCGACCGGCAGGCCGAGATCCGCGTTCTCCTTCGGCACGATCTCGTACGTGCAGTCCTCGGTGAACATCTCCGGCCAGTGTTCGAGCCGGTCGTTGTCGAGATGGCCGATGTAGCGGTTCTGGAGCATGTAAATCTCGAACCACGTCTTCATGTCTTCCGTCAGGTTTTCCATCGTTGTGCGCTCCCGCTTCAATAGCCCATCAGCTTCTGGTAGCCGACCCAGAACTTGCGGATCAGGCTTTCGGTAATCACCGTGTCCTGCTGGTCCGGATTGCCGCGCGACATCTCGATCACCGACGTCGCGTCGGCATCGCGCACGGTGCCGCGCTGCACGAGCTCGGTCGCCTCCGTGTCCTCCATCGAGATATAGCCGGCCGGCCCGACGAGGTTCGCCTGCTTGATGCGCAGCGCGCGCAGTTCGGGCGTGTCGTCCGCGTAGCCGAAGAAGTGGAAGATCAACTCGAAGTTGTCGGGGCCTTTCGGCAGGATCTGGCGCGCGACCAGCGTGTTGTGGATCTGCTGCACGACCAGTTGCGGGAAGATCGGCTGGATGTGATTCGTGCAATCCTCGTCGTATTCGGACACGAGATCGAGGATCGATTCGTCCTCCAGATGAAAGCCTTCGTCGAACGAGCGGATGTTCTGCTGCTTGTACGCGGCCGACGTGTCGTCGTTCGTCTTGGTCACCGTGATGATGCTGTGCAGCCCGTGCGTCGCGTCCGGAATCGAACGCGCCTTCATGCCGACGCGGAAGATGTTGAAGGTCGTGTGGAACAGGTGCAGCATGCTCGCGTGATACGGGTCCTTCACGTTCTCCAGGTACAGCTTCCAGTTCGACTTCGAATACTGGCGCGTGCAGCCGAGATATTCGATCGGCTTGTGGAAGATCCGGTCGATCCACGGGCGCATCTGCTCGCCGATGTAATCGGGAAGCGGCCCCACCGTCTCGCTGAAGGTCGCGAACACGAGCCCGCGATAGCTGTCGACGCGCAGCTTGCGCAGCCCGTGCTGCTTCGGATCGAAGTCGGCCGGCATCCCGGTCATCCCCTTCTGGCCGCGCCGGAACGGCACGCCGAGCAGGTTGCCCTGGTTGTCGAAGCTCCACTGGTGATAGACGCACGTGTGCGAACTCGCGTTGCCGCGCGACTTGCGGCACACCTGCGCGCCGCGGTGCGCGCAGCGGTTCACCCATGCGGACAGCGTGCCGTCCTCGGTGCGCGTGACGACCACCGGCGTGTCACCGACGAACGTGCTCTTGAAGTCGCCGGCGTTCGGGATTTCCGCTTTCAGCGCGACGAAGTTCCAGGTCGGGCCGCGGAAGATAAGCTCCTGCTCGCGATCGTAGACCGCGCGCGAACTGAACACCTTGTATGGCACGCGCGAGCCGTCGTCGTGCGGAAAACGCACGTCGGACGCGTCGTCGCGCGCGGCGAATACGACCGGCGATTCTGTCTGCTCCATGTCGGACTCCTTGTGGTTCCGTTTCGTTGATTGCACGGAGCAGATTTTTGAAAAGCTAATATTCCGCGTCTATCCGGAAAGTGCGATTGCGGCGTTGCAATATCCACTTTCGGCGGATTTCTGCGCTAGCATGACGACACACACGCGCCGCCGCTCGATCGCGCCCCATTCGTCCGATCGAAACCCGCGCCCATATCAAGGCCGATGCCCATGTCCCCCACGTCGTTCGAGCCGCATGCGCTACGCGCGCACCGGCTGTTCGAATCCCGCGATCTCGACGAGACGCGCGAGCGAATCTCGCGCGTGATGCAGCCGCACGCGCTGCTGCCGAGCGGCCGCGTGCGAGGCGCTTCGCACATGGATTTCGTCCGGCTCGGCGGCCTCGGGATCGGCACCATCGCATTCGGCGACGCGATGCGCGTGCAGGTCGATGCCGTCGACGGCTATTACCTTCTGATGTTCTGCCTGTCCGGGCAGGCAGAAGTCCACGCGATGGGGCGCCGGCTCGGCGTCGACGGGCAGACCGGCGTGCTGTGCGCGCCCGGCGAGCGCTTCGACGCGGTGCTGTCCGCCGACTGCGAGCAGTTCGTGCTGCGCATAGACGCGGCGACCGTCGGCTCGCTGACCGGCGACCCGCGCGCGACGCTCGACCCCGTGCTGCACGTCAGCGACGCCGCGCTCGCCGCGTGGCGCCAGCAACTGATGCTCGTCGCCCGCTCGCCGGAACTGCTCGAACGCGCGAACGCGAACCCGCGCGTCGCGTCGCAGCTCGAGCACCTGCTGATCGACCTGCTGATCGAGGGCCACCCGCCATCGGCGCTGCATGCACGGCACGATCCGGCGCCGGGCTTCGTGCGGCGCGCGCAGGAGTTCGTGAACGCGCACTACGCGCAACCGCTGCAGCTCGCCGATATCGTCCAGGCCGCCAACGTGCCGGAACGGACGCTGCGGGATGCATTCCTGCAGTTCCGCGGGATGAGTCCGATGCAATATCTGCGCGCAACAAGGCTCGATCACGCGCGGGAGTTGATCCGTGGGGCGGCGTCGAATCGGCGAATCGCCGATATCGCGCTCGATTGCGGGTTTACGCACCTCGGGCGCTTCGCGATCGCGTACCGGGAGAAATTCGGTGAGTCGCCGTCGGAGACGCTCGACGGGAAGCGCTAAGCGCGTCCTGACTCGTCGCCCTGCGCGCGGCTTGCCGGCCGCTCACGTGAGCCGCCGACGCTTGTGGTTTCGCGACGCACCCATCCCGATTCGGTTGCGGACGTTAAAATTGACCGTTAGTTGCAATTGAGCGGATGGCGAGCGATCTTCACGCCGCCGGCACGATCATCTCCCGCGCAATCGCACAGAAAGCGGTCGTCGCCGCGCTTTCGCCATGCAGCCGGCGGCTCATGATGATCGGCGACGTCGCCATGGGTTCCGGCAGCCGCCGGTAGACGACGCCCTTCACGCGCACGCCCTCCACGCTTTCGGGCACCAGCGATACACCCATCTGCGCGGCAACGAGCCCGAGTGCCGTCTGCAGTTCACGCACCTCGTGAACGGCCGCTGGCACGAGGCCGCCGTCGCGCAGCGCGGAAAGCTGCTGGTCCGCGTAGCTCGGCCGCGGCGTGCTCGGATAAACGATCAGCGTCTCGTTCGCGATGTCCGCGAGCGTCAGCGGCCGGTCCGGATCCGCGAGCGGATGCCCTAGCGGCAGCACCGCGATCAGCTTTTCATCGATCAGCGCTTCACGCACGAGCTGGTCGTCGTCGAAGCGCAGACGGCCGAAACCGACGTCGATTCGCCCGCCCTTCAACGCGCCGAGCTGTTCGAGCGTGAACATTTCGATCAGCGACAGCTCGACGGCCGGCTGCGCCTCGCGAAACGCGCGAATCACGTCCGGCAGCGCGCCATAGAGCGTCGACGGCACGAAGCCGATCACGATCCGCTCCGACAACTGCGCGAGCCGACGCGTCAGCGGGCCGAGCTCGTCGGCCTGGTCGACGAGGCGCTTCGCCTGCGCATAGAACACGCGCCCCGCGTCGGTCAGCTTCAGCGGCCGCGCGCCGCGCTCGAACAGCGGCAAACCGACTTCGTCCTCGATCGCCTGGAGCTGGCGGCTCAGCGGCGGCTGCGTCATGTGCAGCCGCTCCGCCGCCCGCGTGATGTTCATTTCCTCCGCGACGGCGATGAAGTACCGCAGCTGGCGCAATTCCATTTCATGCCTCAAAGGTATGGAAGTAGTCGGAAAGAGTGTTGGACGACGCCGGGTGGGAATTCCTACCATGTGCACCAACAGGAGGAATCGCATGATAGCAACTGCCGCCACCATCGAACGCATCGAGACGCTGCTCGTCGACGTGCCGACGATCAGGCCCCACAAACTGTCGGTCGCCACGATGAATTGCCAGACCCTCGTGCTGGTCCGTGTTCGATGCACGGACGGTATCGAAGGCGTCGGCGAAGCGACCACGATCGGCGGTCTCGCGTACGGCGAGGAGAGCCCCGAGAGCATCAAGGTCAACATCGATACGTACTTCGCGCCGCTGCTGCAAGGCATGGACGCGACGCGCCCCGGCGCCGCGATGGCGCGTGCGCGCAAGCTGTTTCAGGGCAACCGGTTCGCGAAGTGCGCGATCGAAACCGCTCTGTTCGACGCACAGGCGCGCCGCCTCGGCGTGCCGCTGTCGGAGCTGTTCGGCGGCCGCACGACCGACGCGGTCGACGTGGCGTGGACGCTCGCGAGCGGCGACACGCAGCGCGACATCGCGGAAGCCGAGGCGATGCTGGAGGCGCGCCGGCATCGGGCATTCAAGCTGAAGATCGGTTCGAACGCGGTCGACGACGACGTTGCGCACGTGATCGCGATCAAGCGCGCGCTCGGCGATCGCGGCGACGTGCGTGTCGACGTGAACCAGGCATGGAACGAAACCGACGCGATCCGGGCAGGTGCGCGGCTCGCGGATGCCGGCGTCAGCCTCGTCGAGCAGCCGATCGCCGCGACCAACCGCGCGGGGCTGAAGCGCCTCACGCAGCTCGCGCGGATTCCGATCATGGCCGACGAAGCGCTGCACGGCCCCGTCGACGCGTTCGCGCTTGCGCAGGACCGCGCGGCCGACGTGTTCGCGGTGAAGATCGCGCAATCGGGCGGCCTGCTCGGTGCAGCGAGCGTCGCATCGATCGCATCGGCCGCCGGCATCGACCTGTACGGCGGCACGATGCTCGAAGGCGCGGCCGGCACGATGGCGTCCGCGCAACTGTTCAGCACGTTCGGCTCGCTGAAATGGGGCACCGAACTGTTCGGCCCGCTGCTGCTCACCGAGGAAATCCTCGTCGAGCCGCTGCGCTACGAGGATTTCAAGCTGTACCTGCCGGCGACGCCCGGCCTCGGCATCACCTTCGACTGGGCCCGCATCGAACGGATGCGACGCGACGCCCGCTGACCCCACACGACACGACAACCGAAACCGGAGACACTGATGAACAAGCAAGCCATCGACGCCCTGCTGAAGACCTTCGACGACGCCGCGGAAAAACCCGGCAACCCGCGCGTGCGCGCGATCGTCAATCGGATCGTGAAGGACATCTGCTACACGATCGAGGATTTCGACGTGCAGCCGAGCGAGTTCTGGACCGCGCTCAACTACCTGAACGAAGCCGGCCGGGAATTCGGGCTGATCGCCGCGGGCCTCGGGCTCGAGCGCTTCCTCGACGTGCGCATGGACGAGGCCGAGGAGAAGGCCGGCATCCAGGGCGGCACGCCGCGCACGATCGAGGGGCCGCTGTATGTCGCAGGCGCACCGGAGTCGGTCGGCCATGCGCGCCTCGACGACGGCACCGATCCGGGCCAGACGCTGATCATGCGCGGCAAGGTGCTCGGCAACGACGGCGCGCCGATCGCGAATGCGCTCGTCGAGGTGTGGCACGCGAACCATCTGGGCAACTACTCTTACTTCGACCCGTCGCAGCCCGCGTTCAACCTGCGCCGCTCGATCCGCACCGATGCCGAAGGCCGCTACAGCTTCCGCAGCGTGCTGCCGGTCGGCTACAGCGTGCCGCCGGGCAGCAAGACCGAGCAGTTGCTCGACCAGCTCGGCCGTCACGGTCATCGTCCGGCGCACATTCACTTCTTCGTTTCCGCGGACGGATATCGTAAGCTGACGACGCAGATCAACATCGAAGGCGATCCGCACATCTGGGACGACTTCGCCTTCGCGACCCGCGAAGGGCTGATCCCGAAGATCAAGCAGGCCGAGGGTGCGGAAGGCAAGCCGTATGGCGTCGACGGGCAGTTCGCGCTGATCGACTTCGATTTCTCGCTGCTCAAGGACAAGCAGGACGTGCCGGCGAGCGACGTCGAGCGAGCGCGTGCACAAGCCTGAGCGGCCGTCCCGTTCGACGAATCGACAACGCAAGGAGTGCAGGATGCTGTTTCATGTGGAAATGACCGTCCGTCTGCCGACGGACATGGATCCGGTCAAGGCGGCCACGCTGAAGGCAGAAGAAAAGGCGATGTGCCAGCGGCTGATGAACGAAGGAGTCTGGCGGCATCTGTGGCGGATCGCGGGGCAGTATGCGAACGTCAGTATCTTCGATGTCGAGAGCGTGCAGCAGTTGCATGACCTGCTGAGCCAGTTGCCGTTGTTTCCGTATATGGAGATGGAAGTGCGGGCGCTGTGCCGGCATCCGTCGTCCATTCGCGACGACGATCGGTGATTTCCGTGCGACCCGTGCCGCCGGCTATCCGGCGCATGGGTCGCCGCTTCGCCACAATTTCCCGCCTCGGTTGTATCGAGAAGCTGACGTGGCCGCATTCACTTGGGGATGTCTCCCGTCATCTGAAGTCCATTCGGCATTAATCCGATACGTAGCGGCTTATCCGGATCAAGCTTCTTTTTCTCGACGACCCTTTTCCAGTTTTCGGCGACTCCGGGAACGCGGTACAACGCGACGACCGCCACATACTCCGTCTCGCGCTGCATCGGTTGAGACAAGCTGGAAGAAGCCCCGGGGCTCACGACAGTCGACATGTCGGCTCGCAGATCCTGGACCAGCACAGTACGATCGTTCTTCAACAGATCGTCATACGATGCCGCATCGAACCTCTTTCGATCCTTCAACTGGTAGACGCGAACGGCAACCGATGTCGGTCGTCCCGCATCGTCCGGATTCAGCGCCGCGCGTGCAGTCAGGTCGACATCAAGCACCTTGACCTGCTTGAAGAACACTGCGCGGTATGCATTCGACGACGCATCCGATACCGACTGCCAGGCGCCGCACCCCGACAGCAGCAATACGGCGGCAGCAATAGCCGCACTCATTCGATAGAACATGAAGACTCCGGAATCAGATCGTGCACGGCACGAGTTACGGGTTGGGTTGCGGCACGGGAAACGCCTCGTACACGCCGAGCGCGATGTCGATCAGGCGTTCATCGGCTGACGGCAACACCGTCGTCCAGCCGAGACGCGGTGCCGGGCCGGCATGTTCAATTCCGACGACCGGATGCGGAACGAACCGTGACGACACCACCATCCGCAAATGCACATCGGCCTTGATGCCGATATACAGCTGGATGAATGCCATCACCTCTCGATGCAGCCATGCACCCGGCAACAGGTCCTGAGACTGCCGCGCATCGACCGGCCACAACGTCACGCGCACCGCCCGGCTGCGATAGGCGAGACGCCTGCCGAGCACATAACCGCCGCCGAGCCCGGTGCACTTCGCATCCGACAGCACGTCCGCATCCGGCTTCGCCGACGTCAACGGCGTCGGTCGCCCGGTACTCGTCGTTACCGGCCAGAACTCGTCGACGCGCACATCGACCCCAGGCGCGGCCAGCGCCACCACCGCGGCCAATCCTTCCGACGTCCGCGTGCGCTGGGTCAGCAGTCCCAGCAACGCAAGCATCCGGGAATGAGGCAAACCCGCCCGCAACGGCTTGTCGCCCCATCCAAACCCCGCCAGAGACAACAGGCTCTGCGAATGATCGTCGACACCGCCGGCCCGAAAGCGCTCCGGATAGCGGTACTTCTTCCATGCGCGATACAGCAGCGTCGCGATGCGATGATTGAACGGGTCCAGAAACGCTTCGACCGCTTCGTGCCCCTCCTCCCGCAACACGATCTCGTCGATCATGTGCGACGGCATGGCCGCATCGACGCCGTAAAGCCCCATGAAGGTCGTGCGCACGGTCGGCGGCGCATCGATGTGCTCGTCGTCGAATTCGACAGCGGCCACCTCACCGGCCGGAAACCCCAACCGCGGACGCGGCCGGAACCGCACCGGTTCATGCTCCGGCGTATCGCGCGTGCCGAACCCGGGACGTTCGGGCGCACATGCCTCCAGCAGACGACAGAACTGCATGAAAGTCATCTTCTGTGCTCGCTCGAACAGCGTCGCGGCAAACGCCGGCAGTCCCTTCGACTCAGCGAATCCGCCGCCCGCCCGATCAATTGAAGCCGTCATAGGGGCGCCCGCTGAGCCTTGCTGCGCGGCCATTCCGTCTGCGACCGCGACGGCAGGCTGACGATCGCCAGCTTCGTGAACAGATTGATCTCCGCATACGCGCCGAAGAACCGGTGCAGCAACTCGCCGAACAGCATCACGTCACCTTCACCGGAAAACGCATGCGCATCGAGCGTGACCTCGATCAGCACGCCACGCTCGACCGCCCCGCCCGACACCTCCTCGATCAATTCCTGCGATACATGCAGGATGCCGGCAAGCCGCCTCCGGTTAAGTTCCTCGTTCGTCCAGTCGTACAGCGCCAAAGCGCCGCGCAACACCTCCGCGTTCATCATCGACAGGAAATTCGGCGCGAGATGCGACAGCACGCGCCACTGGAAACGATCTTCCGTCGGCGGATAAAGCGGCAACGTCGGCGACACGAGATTGCGCACGCCCGCGACGTTCGGCGTGCTGGCCGCCAGTTCGTCGAGGCTCGCTTCGCGCAGCCCCTTGCGCGGCAGCAGCCCGTTCGTGCCCGTCACGCGCAACGACAGGCTTTCCTCCGGCAACGTATCCATCGTTTCCCACGCGTGGCCGCCGAGAATCACCCACATTTCGTGGAGCCCCGATACGCCCGAACGCACGCGCGTGTGGAAATACCGCTCCGGTGCCTCGTGCCGCAGCATGCCGCCGCGGTGCCGGAACGTCGCGAACGGCACATATTCGTATCGCTCGGCCGTATCGTGATCGAACGTCGCGACCGCATCGACCGAATACGTTTCAACATGCTCGCCCTGATGGCCGGCCGGCACGACCCGGTATTCGGTTTCGTGGTGGTCGATTTCGATCGGCTCGGCGTCCAGTTCGAACAGGTTGATCACCGGTGAACAGAACAGTCGCACGTTCCCGGCATTGAAATGCTGGTCTGGCGGATACGCGTCCTTCAGGAGGATTTCCAGTTCGAAGCGAGTCGATTTTTCGGGAAGCGTCGAGACATCCAGTCCGTACAAATCGACAAACAGAAACTTCTCACGAAACGAGAAGTATTCGAGCAGCAACTGATATCCGGAAAGCGCCGCATCCGACTTGGGCCATAGCCGCTCTTCCGTCGAAAATCCCGCCGGCTCGATCTTGACGCCCGTAAGCGGCACGGGCTCGCCATCACGTATTTCCGGAACGCGCCAGTGAATTGCATCGACCTGGCGCGTCAACGCAAGATGCATGGCGAACGCGGTCGGCAGATCGGCGTTCAGATGGAGCCGCAGCCGCGACAGATCCGTCTCCTTGCGCAGCGCCGAGCCCTGCAACGCGAAGCCGACGCGGATCACCGAGCGTCCGTCGTGTCGCACCGCCGGCCCGGCATGCGTGATCGAGACCGGCTGCAGCGCAACGGCCTGCGTCGTCCGGTACAGACATTGCACCGCCCGCGGCGCCACGCCTTCCGCGCCGTCCGGAGACGGCACATTGATCGGTGCGGAACGCACCGGCACGCCGGGTGGCACGACCACCGTCTTCTGCAGTTTCTCCGCAAACGGCGTCAATTCGACGATCGACAGCGACGGAATCATCCGCAGATAGTGCGGCCACAACAGGCTGACGAGCCCTTCGGTCAACTCGGGCAGTTCATCGTCGAGTTTTTGCCGAAGCCGGCCCGTCAGGAAAGCAAAGCCTTCGAAGAGGCGTTCGACGTACGGGTCGCGATCGCCGACGCGGTCGAGATTGAGCAAACGCGCCCGATCGGGATGCGCCCTCGCGAACTCCTTGCCGGATTCGCGCAAATAACGCATTTCCGCTTCGTAGTAGCGCAGGATGGGATCGTTGTTGTCCATGGGAATCCGTTACGAAAGGGTCAAGGCGCGAGCGGGATCGAGGACCGTGAGTTCCGCATGCAGTTGGCCGATACGGCGGACGAGTGCCGGCTTGTCGGCGTCCTTGCGGCTGCTCATCGCTTTCAATGCCTTGACCAGTTGCTGCTTGACTTCGAACGTCAGTGCCGGCTCCCAGCGCATCAGCGGTAGCGAACGGGACGTTTCGTCGAGTTCGGCAAGTAGCGCGAGCGCCGCATCATGACGGCCGGCATGATCGGCCAACCGGGCCATCACGAGCCGCTGCAAGTAGCGATGCCGATCGGTTTTCATGCCGGGCAGCGCTTCGAGCCAGGCGAAAGCCGCTTCGATACCCTCACGGGCCGCCAGTTCGCGGGCCTGGGTTTCGATCTCCGGCCAGCCGCCCGCCGCATCGTTCCCGCTATCGGCGGAAACAGGCAGCGGCGCAACGGCCTCGCCCGCTTCGAGGTCGCGCACGACCGCGTGTCGGGCAATCCATTCGAGTGTGGTGTCGTCGGCGAATGGCGTGCCGTCGCTGAATGCCAGCCGCTCGATGCCCGGCAATCGCTCGAGAAACAGCGCGAAGTCGGCGCGCAGCAATTCTCGGCACGCGCTGTACGGCGAACCGGCGTGGTCGAGTGCGACGTGCTGGAAATATTGCAGATCGAACCACAGGTGATTCACGCCTTCCAGAAACGCACCCTCGACACGCTCCAGCAACTCGTGCCAGTGCTTCTGCAAAACGAGGCGCTTCATCTGCTGACGCAACTCGCCGCGTGGCGGCGCCAGACGCGTATGCGACGCGGCATCCGCCGGTGGCACGTCGTGCAACGTATCCCACCGAACACTTCGCACGACGCGTACCGAAGGCAAGTAGCCGTTTTCCTGGTCGCGGAGCCACGCCGACATCGCGCGTGCCTGATCGAGCAGATCGCGTGCGGACGCAATCGAGCCCGCCGACGTTTTGCCCGGCGCAATCGCTGCCGGCATCGCCATGCCGGAATCGGCGCTGCGCGCCGGCGCCTCCTTTTTCTCGAAGCGGGAAACGAGCGGCTGCAGATTTGGACGGGCCGCATCGGGCCAAGCGGCCGTATGCGCCACGAGCACGTCGAGCGCGACCAACGTGCGTTCGAGATCGACCGGCGCGAAGTCGCCACGACTCTCCAGCATTTCGATCACGCGCGCCGTCGCCAGCATTTCGAGCGCGGCCTTCTTTGCTTCGTGACGGGCGGGCAAAGCCTCTTCGCCGAACCGGTCGACGAGCGCGGCGGCCAGCTCGAGTCCGTCGGCAAACCCGGCCGGGCCATCCTGTCGCAGGCGTGCGAACGCGTAGTAGCCGGCGAGCCGCAAATCCTTGCCGGTCTCCTTGAGCAGGTGTTCGCATGCGCTGGTGATCAACCCGTCATCGATTCCCGACAGCTTGCCGGCTTCGTCCTTCAGTTCGAAGAACGCGTCTTCGTAGCCGGGATCGCGTCCGTATGCATGCTCGCCTGGTATCGGTGCAACCCATGTGGCCCAGGTATCCGTCCGCACTTGCCGAAGCGAATCGATACGGGAACCACCGACGAGTGTCTTCACAAAATTGGCAAGCGTCATGGCAGGTATCAAAAAACGAATGCGTCGCCCAGCAACATCAGGGCGTGCCCGAAAGGGCTCGAGGGGAAATCGGAAAATCCCGAAGTGGCCGCCAATGGCGAACTCGCAGCCTTCGGCGCTGGCGTCCGGTTCGTTGCGCCGGGCTTGGCTGCTCGCGTTTTTGCCTGAGCGAGTTCGGGCGTGCTGCGTTGACTGACCGCATGCTCCGTCGTCGCTGGCTTAGCCGCATCCGGCAAGGGGCGCCCGCCCGGAAGCCCGGGCGGCAGCGCAACAGCCGCATGCTTCGCGGACGCAATCGCCGATGCCGGCAACGGCGGCGGGCCGATCGTCGAGACCCCCGGCCCCGCGCTCCGTGTTCCCGTCACGAAAATGCGGGACGGCAACGTGAAATTCCGCAACTGGAGAACGTCGAGAGGACCGCCGCCGGCTTCGCTGCGCAATTGCACCTTGAGCGGAATGCCCTGACTCGTGTCGGGTGTCCAGGTCAGCAGATAGCGCGCGTTGTCCTGCTGTGCGATCTTTGCGCGCTCCAGCAGCCGAACGAGACCGAAGCGTCCCTGCGAATCGAGCGCGGTGCGCAAACCACCCTGCTCCGTCTGCCATTCGATATGCGACAGGTTCTCGAGCGACTGCCCCGGCCATTCGAACGGTGTCCATTCCTGCTTCTGGTTGAAATAATGCAGTTCGCGGCCGGACAGCACGAATCGCATGTCGGTGACGCCCGGCGTCGGCTCGGCCCGCAGTTCGTAGCGCACGCGTGCGTCGCCGGACGGGAACAGCACGGTCGACGTGCGCATGAGCTTGTTCAGACCGTTGAGGAAAGCCGGATCGATCGTCAATGCGCCGGCATCGGCTCCCTGCGAAGCGACCCACCGATCGCCCTGCCGTTCGACGACACCGGCCAGTTGCGCTGTCACGAACTGCGCGATCACGCCGCTATCCGGACGCATGAAGCGCGCCATCTCGGGCAGCGACGCGTCGTTGTCGGAATCCGCAAACGGATAGCGGCCACCGAACGTCTTGTTCCAGTCGCCAAGGATCGCGGTGCGCCAGATCTCGTTCAGACTCGATGCGGCCGGCTGCACGATGACCTGCCACGCCTGATCGAACGGTGCGCGGAACAGTGCGCCGAAGCCCGACCATTGTTCGCCGAGGCTCGCGGCGACACGGCTTGCATAGTCGCGGCTGTCGGCTATGTCCGAGGTCTTGCCCTGCAACACGGCTTGCGCGGCCAGACGTGCGATAGCGTCCGGATCGGGGCTGGAGACGATCTGCGATGTCTTCAGGCGCATCGCCGTGATCCGCTCCAGATAGCGTGCCAGGCTCAGGTCGCCGGTCGCTGCGGGCGGGCTGTTCCCCTTGCCGCCGGATGGCCCCCCCGAAACGAGATCGCTACCGGTCAGACGCAGGATCGGGCCGAATGCAGCGGCAAGCGGTGCCAGTTGAGGCCTGGCTTGCTTGGACGGATCCTTTTCATCCGCGCCGACCAATTGCTGCGCCTTGCTGATCAGCGTGTCGGACAGCGACTGGGCGTTGGCGCCCGTACCCGCCTGATAGACGATCGCATTCATCAACGCGACGAGTGGCGAGCGTTGCGGATCACCCAGCAACGTCAGCTGGTCGGCAGTGGCCGACAGCGTCGGTGCCGGTTGCCAACGCACGCTGTTGAGGAAAAGCGCCCATGCCCGCGCGTAGTCGTCGAAGTAGCGCTGGCGGAGTTCGGCCTTCAATGTCGACGGCGATGCGTGGGCAACCTTGGTGTCGGAGAGCACCCAGTCGCTCGCTATATCGCGTTGCTCGCCGGCTTCGTCGATCGCCTTCGAGATCCGCTCTTCCCACGCGGCGCGCGTGAATACGCCCGGTACGGTCGCGGTCGTGCCGAACAGGCCGCGGCTCGTTGCACTGCCCGCGGAGGATTGCGAAGCCACGTCGCCGAGCAGCGTTACGAGCGATAGCGACGGGTACTTCGGTGTCGCTTCGTCGATGATCTGCCGGTAGATCGCATCGCCGGAGTTCTGGATGCCGCGCACGCCGATGATCGTCTGGCGGGTCGACGCGATCAGGTTGCCGTCCGGGACAATCGCGAGCGCGGTTCGGTTCGACGCGCCGCCGCGCCCGATGTGATTGGCAAAGAACGAGATCGCTTGCTGACGCAGGTCTTCCCAGCGGCCCTTCGGCAGTTGCGAACTGGTCGGGGGTTCGGGTGCGGACGTTGCGACGAGTTGCGGTATCAGGAAGGTGGCAACTGCCCGCTCGGGTTTGGCGAGCATCATGTAGGTCTTGAGCGTGTCGTAAGCAGCTTGTACCTGAGCATCGCCGCCGCTGGCGATTTCCGCGTCCGACAGCCAAGCGAGTTGATGCAGCCTCGCTTCGAGCTTCCGGCGGACCGGGGCGACGAGGGTACGGTTTGCGGCCTCGGCGTAGTAAGGCCAGAGGGCGTCGAGCAGCGCGTGGTCGTGGTTCAGGCCGAAACGGGCGGTCAAAGGCGCGCCGGCCCGCTGGTGGATTTCGAGCGTGTCGATTTGACGGTCTAGATCGGTCAGTGTTTGCAGCGATTGCGTCGGGTTCAGAGGCCCGGCGAGCTTTGCGACCGTCCCCGTTGCGCTCTGGATTGTCGCGAGGTTAGCAAAGCCGGACAGCAGCGTGCCGACCAACCAGCAGCCGATCAGGGTCGTCAGCATCCATGCTGCCGTGGTCGACAGCGAAAAGCCGACGCGTCGACCGCGAGCCTTACGGCTGTGGTCGGCGATGGTTTGCCAGAGGGCTTGGTGTTGAGAACGGGTCGTCGGGTCGCCGCCATTCGAATCGCCACCCGACAAATCGAGGCCCGGGGACATCAACGCACGCTCTTTGAATAGCGGCGCAAACACCAACCCGTGAAGCGTATGCCGTGAAATGGCGGATTCAGTGGCTCGACGCAGCAGGTCAGATAACGCTTCGCGCAACCTCCAGACGTGCTGCGCCAACTCGGCCGGGTAACGATCATCGGCATTCACTGCGAGGCGCACGACACCGGCGTCCGAGAGATTGCCGACGAGATTTCGCAGCGATTCGTCAATCGTCTCCTCGCTTAAGCATGTGTTTTCCCACATGAAGCCCATCGCTTCATCCGGGCCGGCCCGTTCGCTACCGAAATCTGTCACATCCAGAAGATATGTCGGTGCAGCCCAGCGCAACGCGCGGGCGTGGCGGGCCAGTCGAACAGCAAGTTCATCCACGTCATACGACGTATCCACGGAACTTCGGTGGCGAGTAACGGCCACAATTGCGTCGATCGGACGACGACGTCGCAGGCGACGAAGCCGATCGAGCCATTCCGTGTCGAGTTTGTCGTCAATTTGCCGCGCATACAGCAT
This sequence comes from Burkholderia sp. WTPI3, assembly GCF_021483755.1. Taxonomy (NCBI): domain Bacteria; kingdom Pseudomonadati; phylum Pseudomonadota; class Betaproteobacteria; order Burkholderiales; family Burkholderiaceae; genus Burkholderia; species Burkholderia sp. WTPI3. The sequence goes on from NZ_JAGIXF010000034.1 coordinate 67,063, forward strand.
GACCGTATTGCCGAGAATCGCATAACCGGTATCGGCCAACCCAGGCGCGAGACGCCGAACGATCGGATAGTCACCGGCAACAAGCACCCAGCGATCGCGATACCGCCATCGCCAGCCGTGCCTCTCCCTCTGGATATGCTTGAGCGATTCGGCTCGGGTTGCGGCATTCACCGTCGGACCGCTTCCCGATGGAGCAGACGAGCGACGCGTGCGATCATCGACCCACTTCTTCACGGCGCGCCAGCCATTGGCCGGCCGAGACGAATCGCTGAAGCTGAAAATCAACAAGAGTGCCACGAAGATGGCGCACAAAATGACGAGCGCCAATCCTCGATCCTCCTCGGATAGCCCGAACCAGTGCGGTCGCATCCATACGCCCCCCCAGGAATGACGACGAAAACAAGGGCTCCGAACAGGTCAAGTTTGAATATCCGGTTCATGCGGAAGTACGTATGTTGTTGATGCGTTGTCCATGTTCGTCACGACAGCGATGAACACATGGTCTTCGTCGCACTGCGCGACCAGTTGCGGCTTTGGCGATTGACCGGCCACATGTGTCGCGCAAGCTATGGCCAGCCATCCGGCCGAGGCTCCCGCCATGCCGACAATTCGATCGAGTTCGAACGCCGGCACAGCTTCGCCGTTCCCTCCTGCCGAATGCCACGCGCTTAACGCCGTACGCAAGGAACCGGCCACTCGGCTGTCGAATCCGCTCATCCAGAGCGCTCCGACGTCGTCCGGCGCGGCGCCTCCCCAACGAAGTCCGTAGGTAAGCGCATGGTCAGGATCGTCGCGCCCGGCTCGACGGGGACGGTGAAACGCAGCGATGGGGCGTAATTCGAAGCGCGACGCAAGCGCCTCGGAAACCAGCAACAATCCCACCCCGGCCTCGGCTGACCCGGGCGCCGGCGGCTCGGCAATCACTCTGTTGAGCACGACGGATATGAGTAACACCGCATGCTGGTGCAACGGTCCGTTCTGATCGTCAAGCCACGAATCGACTGCCATCAAATCAAGCGATTCGGGCGCGCGGTCCATTCTCGCGAAGCGCAACTGGTGACGCCTCCATTCCTTCCGCCATTGCTCGATCAAGTCAGACTCTCCGACGTAGCCGGAAATATCGAGCAGGACGCGCACCGGCAGATCCGCAGGAAGCGCATTCAGGCTTTTCTTCAAGTCGTTCAGCAGTCGCTCGTATAGCCATTCGAGAACCTCTTCATGACGCTCCGCATCGTCAGCGGCCAAACGAGCTTCAACTGGGTCGAACCATCTTGCTGAAACCGATTCGTTTTCTTTCTGCTCCGAAGCCTTGGCGCGCAACTTCATCGTTCCATCGACGATCTGGTCGATTCCGTTTTCCGTATCGTCTGCGGTTACACGCGCAGCCGTTGCCAGGACAAGCATTGGCACGCTCTCTCGCGCAAAGGCCAGCGCGCTGTACTTCCTGCTTGCATCGTTCCAGGCCTGAACTTTCGCGCGTTCGAGTTCGTACGCCCGATAGCGCCGGGACACGAAGAAGGCGGAAAAAACCGTCGGATATACGGACACGCATGTCCAGAACCAAGGCGTGTGAGTCGGCTCGTCCTCCGGCCAGAGCATCAGCACGGCCAATACACCGACCGCCGTCAGCGCGATGAACACCGCCGTCCAGAGAGCCCGTGACGGCAATTCGACAGGAAGCGGCTTCTCAGGCGCGAGGGACGATAAATCCAGTGCCATCGCTTAACGGCGCCCGCTATTCGGTAGAGATGAAATCAAACGGCAACCGCATTCGCACAAGTCCTCGTGGCGGGCGACTTCGCGACCGTCATCGAATGCGCCCGAGGTTGCGGTTGCGATACGGTTGTCGCCGTGCCGCGGGCAGGTCACAGGATCGTGGAGCCGGGCGAGCGGACGCCCCATGAAAAAGCGCGCGTCCGACCCGGCCGTTACGTGGCCACCGCCGGTATGACTGTCTCCGACGCGAACGATGCCCGCCATACGTACCTCCGAGATAAACTGACGTCGTCACTGTAGTTCGACAGTGACAGATTGATACCGGGTTATAAGCGTCCCGGCAACCGGGCAGCGGGCGTCATCGCCTCGCTGGTCTGTCTGACGCGCTCGCTATGCTTTTCTTCGCGCTTGCGCTTCTTTTCTTCGCTGACGTAATCGCTACTTCCGAATGTGTCGATTGCACGTGTCTGGAAGTACAGATTCGACGACAGCACGTGGTCGTGCCAGCTCGTCAGCATCGTGTCGTGAACCAGCAGATCGAACAGCGCCATGACTTTGGGCGGCAGCGGATTCTTGCCGCTCAGGCCCACCTTCCATGCCTGAATCAAGGTCTCCTGTTCCGGCGTCATCATCCAGGCCTCGATCATCGATGCGCTGAACTCCGGATCGGCATCCCAAGGCACCCCCCCCTCTTGAGCCATTTCACGTATGCGATTGGCCGATTTCTGCAACCCCGCTTGCCGGGAATCGCGCCGCATCAGTTCTTCGGATTCGCTTTGGATGCGGTCCCAGACGCCCACGGAAGGGCGGGCCTTTTCGATACCTGCATCGCGATTGGAAAGCATCTCCGGCAGGACCGAATCCTGCCAGCGAGCCAACGCTTTACCGAGCGTCACGCTATCGGCTGGTGGTCGCTGGTTACGCAACGCGATATACGCCGCCTCGGCATCGTTGCGCTCCTTCAGATGTTCCCGATGCCGGGCGGCGAGATCGTCGAAGCGACTCGTCACGGTTGCGCGAAACGCAGGGGACTGATAGCGAACCGCCATCCAGCGCAGGAATACCTTCATGTGCTCGACGAAATTCAGACGCGCGACGTAGGGAACCATCTGCCGGTAAGCGTCGATCAGTTCTCCAATTTTGTAGGAGGTTTTGCCGTCGGAGATGGGCTTTGCAAGGGTGAATCTCTGAAGCACGTCCGGCTTCCATTTCGCCAAATCCTCCATCGTATCCAGCACGACGCCATGCGACACTGCCTCATTGAGCATGTCGCGCAAAGCGACGCGCTGCAGTTCAGCGCGTGCTCCGAGCGCTCCTGGCGGAGCTCCACCGGTAATGTCCTCGCTCGTTCCGGGATAGAGATACTGAAGTCCACGTGTGTTCTCGAGACTATCTAGCCGCTGGTAAAACCGCAGTTCGTGAGCCGCGGCAAAATGCACACATCGCTGCACCGAAGCCGGTACCGATAGCTCGCGATCCCCATAGTTTTGCTTGAGCAGACCGAGCACCGGCACGATTCCCAGCAGCTTGTTTTCTTCCATCACCGAAGACACCGCGTCCAGCAACCCGAGAAACTTGATTTCGATCGGAATGGCGGTTTGGTTCGGATCTTTCGGATCTGTATAAGCCAGCTTCGTATCGCTCGGGCGCTTGTACCTTTGAGTCAACTCGTTCGCCAGCGCCCGAGCGATAACACAGCCACGATCCGCACCGAAGATGGATACCTGAATTCGCTGGACTTTCGGCATTTTCTGCTTGACGTCTTCAATCGATATCTCAAACTGCTTCATTGCGGCCACCAGCCGGTCCTCAACGCCCGTTCCAAATACACGTGCGACAGCGCGGTTGTCACGAAACCATGGAATCGAATCAATCACCGCGCCAAAAAACACCGCCTTGGCGGCACTCTGCGCAGTCGACAGAAAATTCTTCTTCGCGTCATAGAGAATTGCGCGAGTGGCGGCACGGCCACGTCGAACCCAGCGGTTGTCGCGTTGCAATTGCAACACTCGCCCGATATAGCGCGGTGCTGATTCGACGGAGTCGACCAAATCTTTGAAAGACTTCACGATCGGCCGATATGAAAACTCCTTGAGACCCTTCTTGAACCCCTCCGCGATGGTGTCTTGCGGATTGATGGGAAGCCGTTTCACGCCGGTTACGCTCTCGCCGGCGCTAACCGCGATCGAACCTGCGGCTTCGGCGCCCTGCTTCCCAAGCTTGAATGCCGCAGAGACGATCTGACCGTCTCTGGCCTCCTTATTCAACTTCGTTCCGAGTCCAGAAAAGTAGAGGGGGTACCAAAATTGGTTAGACTCGTGACGCCGACGTCGGTC